>DAOWDR010000129.1 GCA_030638935.1 Desulfobacteraceae bacterium
CACTGTCAGGGGACAAGATCGCAAAAAAATTAGACATGGAGAAACGGGGCCTGACCATGCTTTTAAACGGTCTTACCGCCCTTGGCCTTCTTGTCAAGAAAGGGGAGGCCTATGCCAACACCCCGGAATCCTCTGCCTTTTTGTCAAAGGATTCAACCCAATATCTCGGATATATGATCCTTCACCACCACCACCTGGCCTCTTCCTGGGTGAACATGGATAAGGCCCTTATCCAGGGTGGCCCAATCCGCCAGGAAGCAACCGTATCATCGGAAGAAAAGCGGGAAAGTTTTCTCATGGGCATGTTCAATATAGGCATGGCCATTGCCCCGGGTCTGGCAAAAAAACTGGACCTTACCGGGTGTAAGCGCCTTCTGGATCTTGGCGGAGGCCCCGGCACCTTTGCCATCCATTTCTGCCTTGAAAACCCCGATCTTGCGGCTTCTGTCTGCGATCTTACCACCACCCGGCCCTTTGCAGAAAAAACCATTGAAAAATTCAAGCTGGCAGACCGTATCTCTTTTATACCCGGCGATTATACAAGGGACAACTTTTGTCTTGATCAAAAATTTGACGGGGCCTGGCTCTCCCATATTCTCCATGGAGAGGGTCCTGAAATGGCGGAAAAAATCATTGCCCGTGCCGTGGCCGCTCTCAGGCCCGGTGGAAAAATATTTATCCATGATTTTATCCTGGACAACACCATGGACGGCCCACTGTTTCCGGCTCTTTTCTCCCTTAACATGTTTCTGGGAACCAAACAGGGACAGTCTTACAGTGAAGAACAACTGGTTGACATGCTAACAAACCAAGGGGTAAAAAATATTGTCCGCCTTGATTTTGCAGGTCCTACTCAATCCGGAATTCTGACCGGCCACATGTAACAGGGTAAACACTGGATATTTGCCATAAGCAATTTTACATAACCCGTTCCAGGCAGATTACCTTACGTCCGCTGGCGGGTATTGCAACAATCTCTAAAATTCAATCCGCTAACCGGAAAAACTCGCTGCGGATTGGCTCTCCTTTTGTTTAAAGAAGGACTGGGTCTGCTGGGTTTGTTTTGAGCTTGACACATGCCTGGCTATGGGTGTCCGGTTGGTTTCTACTTGGGTTGCCCCCAGAAGATCAGGGGGAATAGTTTTGTTAATAAGTGGTGTGCAGATTTTGGAGAGATTAATGATTCGGGAAGCAAATGAGTCAGATTGTATCAATATAGCAGCATTGTCATTGGAGGTGTGGCTTCAAACCTATTCAGTCAATGGTATCAGGAGTGAAAATTCAAAATATGCATTATCTACCTTCACCGAGGCGCATTTCAAAAAATTGCTGCCTGACCCCAAATATAAATTATTGGTTTTTTGTGAAGGGATTTATCTCAGGGGGTATGCACTTGTAAATTTGGAATCCCGGTTTGAAAGGGAAGAAAACGGTTTTGAGATTGAAAAACTTTATGTGCATGGCGCTTTTCAATCCCAAGGGGTTGGTCAAAACCTTTTATCGGAAATAAAGGTTCGGTATGGAAATAGGTTTTGGCTTTATACCTGGGTTCGAAATAAATCCCTGGGATTTTATAAAAAATTTGGTTTTAAAGATATCGGTCAATATAATATTAAACTGGGAAATGATATTATTGAAAATCGGGTACTGGCCCATGGGCCTATATAATAGACGGCAGGTGTGTACTCACCTGTCCGATTTAGCTATACGATTTTATGGATAATTGTGGAATTTAAGGGGGAATAGTGAAAGCACTTTTAATAATTGATATGCAGGAAGGATTATTTAAAGGCGAGACTCCGAGGTTTGATGCCGGGGGTGTGATTCAAAGGATCAACACCCTGTCGGCTTATTTCAGAAACCAGGGGGATAAGGTTATATTTATCCGCCACGATGGCACAAAGGAAAATTATCTATTTAAGGGAACACCTGATTGGAATATCCTATCGACTATTTTTCGGGGTGAAGATGAAATCTGCATAGATAAAACAGTAAATGATGCCTTTTATGGGTCTGATTTGGAAAGCACTCTGAAATCATACGGGGTTAAGGATTTATACATTGCAGGTTGTGCAACAGATTTTTGTGTAAATGCAACTGTTCATTCTGCTTTGGTCAAGGATTTCAATATAATTGTTGCCAAAGACTGCCACACGACAGCTGACCGGCCGGGTTTCAAGGCCGAGAAACTGATTGATTTTCATAACTGGCTTTGGGAAAATTTAACGCCGACAAAGGGAACAATAAATGTTAAAGAGCTAAATGAAATTATTTCGGCCTGAACTTAACCGATTATGAAACAAGGATAAAACAAATGAAAGAATTGCAAATACCGGAAGGAATAGAAGATGATCCAAATGCCATGGAAATGATTCGGGTTTGGATCGGAAACAAAGACATTCAAGTGTCCATGTTATTGGGTATGTGGGAAGAGGCATCAAATTTCGAAATAGATGAAAGAGAGGCCTGGGGAGAGTTATTGGCCGATTTGATCCGTCATATTGCAAATGGGTTAACCCAAAGTCACGATTATAACAAAGATGCGTCTGAGATGAGGATTGCCAATTCGCTGATAAAGCATTTGGGACACGGTAACAATACCATCCAAGGGGAAGTCCAGGATTGATTCATAGCCCGGTCCGGCCAGGTCCCTGCCCGGAATTGGGAGGCTTTGACCTGTTCCTTTGCTGTTGCTCCGGGGGCGTTGAGCTTAAAGCCTTATTCCCAAAAGAAGAGAAAAACTAAATCATGAATCTTAGACGCTTTGAACTGCCCCATGGTAAACATGTTCTTCAAGGAGATACATTTGAAATGGGTTGTGAAACCATGGTGCTCCGTGGTGCCGGAAAATCATCACGGGCAAGGTTTTCACGTATCCGGGAAAGTTTGAATGCCCACGGCATCCCATCTGCCAGCTTTGATTTTATCGGACACGGTGAGACAGGAGGGGAGCTTGTCGGCACCACCCTCCATGAAAGGACCGAACAGGTTGCCTCCGTCATCGGGCATGCTTGTAAAGAGCCGCTTACGCTGATTGCCGCCAGTAAGTTGCTGATGGCCATATACTGCCGGGAACAGTTCAATGAAAAAATTTCCATTAACAGAGTTCGAGAATTAAGAACATCCATTTTGAATGAATTGTTTAACAACTCAAAGGTGACTGCACCTGCATCAGCCAAGGGGAAAAATGTCAGAAAACAAAAAAGACAGGGGCAAGCAAAAACCTAACCGAACATCACTGAGGGTAAACAAATACTTTTTGACTAGC
>DAOWDR010000060.1 GCA_030638935.1 Desulfobacteraceae bacterium
ATATCCCTGGCAACCACCATTGATTTGTTTGCCAACCCCGAAGACAGGGCCGGTATTATAAGTCAGGTTGAACAAAAAGGGCCTGTAACCGGCCTGGAAGTAAAATTTTGTAAAAAAAACGGAACTCCCCTGGATTGTCTTCTTTCCTTGAGCCCAAGGCGGGCAGAAAATGGCAGTATCAAGGGGTTTCAAGGGATTATCCGGGATGAAACACATAAAAAAGAACTGGAGGTCCAGTTTTTCCAGGCACAGAAAATGGAGTCAATAGGCACCCTGGCCGGGGGTGTGGCACATGATTTCAATAATATACTTTCCGTCATCATCGGCAACAGCGAGATCTCTTTGGAAGATACAAACAAGGATGATCCTGTATATGAAATTTTGGAAGAAATTTTAACTGCCGGAAAAAGAGGGGCCTCTTTAACCAGGCAATTGCTGGCCTTTAGCCGAAAGCAGGTCATCCAGCCCGATATAGTCTCCATGAATACCATCCTTAAAAATCTTGAGAAAATGATTAAGCGTATGATCGGGGAAGATGTGATCATAAAGATTCTGCCGGCACCGGACCTGAAACCTGTCATGGCTGATATCGGTCAAATGGAACAGGTGATTATGAACCTTGCTGTAAACGCAAGGGATGCCATGCCAAAGGGAGGCAGCTTAACCATTGAAACCTCTCAAATGGAGCTTCCGGAAAATTATTTTATATCATTTGGGGTGAAAACTCCTCCCGGCTCCTTTGTGATGATGGCTATTACAGATACGGGAACCGGTATGGATAAAGCCACCCAAAAGCGTATTTTTGAACCCTTTTTTACCACCAAGGCAAAGGGCAGGGGAACTGGACTGGGCCTGTCTACGGTATACGGGATTATCAAGCAGAATAAGGGGTTCATTTTTGTGGAGAGCCAATTGAACAAAGGCACTGTTTTTAAAATATTTTTTCCGGTCACCCGGGAAGAGCAGGTTGAAAAGAAAATAATAGGATCCATTTCAAACATGGACGGGAATGAGACCCTCATGGTTGTGGAAGATGATGAAACCCTTCGAAAGCTGACCTGCAGATTGCTCAAATCCAGAGGATATACTGTAATAGAGGCTATTGACGGTCAAGACGCCTTAAAAAAGAGCCAGCACCATGGAACCATCCACCTGATGCTCACGGATATCGTGATGCCGGAAATGAGTGGTAATGACCTTGCCGCAGCCATGTCTGCCATGAGACCGGAAACAAAACTGATTTACATGTCCGGGTATATTGATAACCCGGTGGTCCGCCAAAGTATAATGGGAAAACAAGTTGAGTTCATTCAAAAACCATTTGATATGAAAACATTGCTGACCCGTGTCCGGATAGTTCTGGATCATTGATTATAAAAAAAACTATATCTTATTAAAATGGGGACAATATGAGTTTGAAAAATAAAACCCTGCTTGTCATCGTACCCCTCATTATTTTCATGTCATTTGTTTTTGCCTTGTTTCAAATTCGCCTGCAAAACAGATCCTTGCTGAAACAGCAATTGGATTTTGATGAAAAAACCCATGGTATTTATAAACATTATATTGATGATATGGTTGATCACCATTATACCTACCGTTTAAAAGAATTATTATTGCATGAAAGCGTTATTAAGGCCCTGGCTCAACAGGACAGAAAATTGCTCCATGAAAAAGCAAGGGTTTTCTGGGGAATATTAAAAGAGGAGAATCCATATTTGAGTATTATGCATTTCCACAGACCCGACGGAACATCCCTGCTGCGAATGCACAAGCCTGAAATTTATGATGATAATATTGCCGGATTAAGAAAATCAATCCAAAAAATACACAAATCCCATGAACCGCTTTTTGGATGCGAAATAGGAAGGCACGGCATATATTACCGTGTTATCCTCCCGGTTTTTGAAGAAAAAAAATATATCGGCGCCGTTGAAGTGGGGATTGATATCTCCTATATTACCGATGCATTGCATCGCCTGACAGGTTTACAAGGGGCAGTTTTTGTGAATAAAGAAGATTGTATTGCATTGGACAACCCTCCTGAAAATAATTTGGAAC
>DAOWDR010000448.1 GCA_030638935.1 Desulfobacteraceae bacterium
CGCATGCCGCCTTTATTAAATTTTTTAATCATTTTCATTGACTGGGTATAACTTTTTAGAAGCTTGTTGACATCCTGTACACTTGTACCGCTTCCATTGGCAATTCGTTTTTTTCTGGACCCTTTTATTATTGCATGTTTTGACCGTTCTTCCGGGGTCATGGAATTGATAATAGCCTCTATTCTACCAAATTCCTTGTCATCGATATTCAACCCCTTGAGCTGTTTTTTGTTCATACCCGGTATCATGCCGATAAGATCCTTTATGGATCCCATTTTTCGAACCGATTGCATCTGGTTCCGAAAATCTTCAAGGGTAAAGGCATTTTTCTTAAGTTTTTGTTCAAGGGCCTTGGCCTCTTTCTGATCAACCGACTCCTGTGCCTTTTCTATAAAAGAAAGGGCGTCTCCCATTCCCAGTATCCTTGACGCCATCCGATCCGGATGGAAGGGCTCAAGGGCAGTGGACTTTTCACCTACCCCGATAAATTTCAGGGGCTTGCCTGTTACCGCCTTGATGGACAGAGCTGCGCCGCCCCGGGCGTCTCCATCCATTTTTGTCAAAACAAAGCCGTCTAAATCCAGTCTTTTATCAAAGGATCCGGCAATATTAACAGCATCCTGGCCTGTCATGGCATCCGCCACCAAGAGGATTTCCGATGGGTTCAACCCTCTTTTAATATCTTCAAGCTCAGCCATTAACTCGTCATCAAGATGTAAGCGGCCGGCCGTGTCAAACAACAGGGTGTCGCATCCCTGTTCCCTTGCAGCCAATTGCGCATCCTGGCAAATCTTTAAAGGCTTCATCTCAGTTGTGGATTGGAAAACCGGTATATCTAATTGGCTTCCAAGTTTTTTCAACTGATCAATGGCTGCAGGCCTGTAAACATCAGCAGGTACAAGGAAGGGCTTGCGGCCCTGCCTGCGCAGATAATGCGCAAGCTTTCCTGCCGTTGTGGTTTTACCGGAACCCTGCAGTCCAACCAGCATAACAGAACCCAGGGTTTTGCCATCAAGATTTAACTCCTGGTGGGTGGACCCCATCATCCTGGTAAACTCATCGTTTACAATTTTAATGACCTGCTGACCCGGGGTCAGGCTTTGCATGACCTCCTGACCCAATGCCCTGGTCTTTATATCTGAAATGACATTTTTTGCAACCTTATAATTGACATCCGCTTCGAGAAGTGCCATCCTGACCTGTTTTAAGCCATCTTCGATGTTCTTCTCATTCAGGGTGCCGTGGCCCTTTAATTTTTTAAAGACTAAATCAAGTCTATCACTCAAATTCTCAAACATAAAAGGCCCTGCCTCAAATATCAAATCAAATCATTGAATTTAGTGTAGATTCTGTGATATGTCAAGGAAATAATGAAATTAGGCAGGTTAAAACATATGGAAAACATACTAGATTATACCCGGGAAGAACTGGTCCAATGGCTTGAAAACAAGGGCTCTCGTTCTTTCAGAGCCGGTCAGATTTTCAAATGGCTCTATCTGAAACAGGCCAATAGTTTTGAGGAAATGACCGACCTTGGCAAAGAGTTGCGCAGCCTGCTGGAAGAAAATTTTTATTTGACCAGGCTTGAGCTTGAAGATAAACAGGTATCCTCTGATACCACTGAAAAATTTTTATTCCGGCTCAATGACGGTCACCACATAGAGACCGTTTTAATCCCTGAAAAGGACCATTTTACCCTTTGTGTCTCCACCCAGGTGGGATGTGCCATGGACTGTAAATTCTGTCTGACGGCCAGGGGCGGAATTAAGCGCAATCTCACAGTGGCCGAGATCATAGCCCAGGTTCGGGATGCCAGGTTTTATCTGGTTCAAGAAAATATAGAGCCCCTTAAATTATCCAATATCGTTTTCATGGGCATGGGAGAGCCCCTTGCCAACTACGATAATCTTATCAAGGCGCTTAGTATAATCATGGATACGGATTACGGCATGAAGTTTGCCGCAAGAAAGGTTACGGTTTCCACTTCCGGAGTAGTTCCGAAGATTGAACAACTGGGCAGGGACACCGATGTCAATCTTGCCATCTCATTGAATGCCACCGATGATAAGACAAGGTCCCAACTCATGCCCATCAATAATAAATACCCCATTGCAGCTTTGCTGGAAGCCTGCGCCAGGTTTACCATGAAGCCCAGAAACAAGATCACCTTTGAGTATATCCTGATAAAGGGCCTCAATGATTCAAAACAAGATGCACTCAAGCTTGTTAAACTTCTGGCACCCATAAGGGCCAAGGTCAACCTGATCCCCTTTAATGAACATGAAGCCTCCCCATTCAGGCGCCCTGAACCCAAACAGATTTTAGCATTTCTCCAGATCCTTCTGGACAGGGATATGACGGCCATGACCAGGAAGAGTAAAGGCGGTGATATCTCAGCCGCCTGTGGCCAGCTTAAGGCAAAACTTGTGACAAAAAAATAATGACCACTGAAAATTTAAGGCTGCTATAAACTTTGCGGGGAAGAATGTTTGATCCAGGATTGAAACTATCCGGATATGACTTATCTTATTGAGAAGTAAAAGATGACAAGTGAAAGCTGAGAAGCAAAAGCAAGATTTTTTTACTTAAGATAAAGCATGATAGCAGATAAACCGCTTGAAATTATATGTTTTTTATGGTTGTCTTAAATTTGGATGTGGAATGCTGCCTTAAAATTATCTGAATCTCCTTGTTTTCACATCATGTCAGTTAATTTTATTAGATTAACTTTAGCAGATTAACTTTACCAAATTAACTTTAGTTGAACGGAAGGAAATATGTCAAATAGCAGTTTGGAAAATAAAAAAATATTAATTGTCGATGATGAACCCGATGTTCTTGATTCCCTGGAAGAACTGCTGGATATGTGTACAATAGTCAGGGCTGAAACCTTTGAGGATGCAAATAACCTTCTTGAGACCCAGGAATTTGATATAGCAGTTCTGGATATCATGGGTGTGGACGGGTATCAATTATTGGAAACCGCAAATAAAAAAAATGTGGTGACCGTTATGCTGACAGCCCATGCTCTGAGTCCGGATAATATTAAAAAATCCTATCTTGGTGGTGCCTGTTCCTATATTCCAAAGGAAGAAATGATAAATATAGAAACATTTCTTTTGGATGTGCTCGAGGCCAAAAAAGAGGGGAAAAACCCCTGGACAAGTTGGTACACTCGTCTGTCTTCTTTTTGCGAAGAAAAATTCGGACCGGACTGGGATAAGGATGAAAAAGAATTTTGGGAAAAAATGATTTATTATTAACCCCTGGATTTTCCAGGTAATATCCATAATCGTGCAAACAAACGCCCCCTTTTTATCAATGAAAGGGGGCGTTTGTTGTTTCGGCCTTATATCATCAGGTTTTCAAAGGCTGAGGAAGGGGGGGTAGGAACATTGATACTGGTCTCTTTTCCCTTTTCAACCATTTTGATGCTTGCTGTTTCACCGGGCTTTGACTTGGTATATCCGGCAGTGATTTCGGCAGCCGTCCTGATGTGTGCATCTGAAACTTTTCCAATGAGAATCGTATCCGGCCCTGCCATCTGAGCATGGCGCAGCCTGATATCCCTATTCTTGTCATACCAGTGCATGATCTGCTGATTGTCATTTTTTGAACGTCCAACAATAAGTTTGCAGTCATTGTCCAGCCTGAAATGCCGCCCGTATTTTAGGAGGTGGAGCAGTCGTGTCTCATCTGTTTTTTGTACCCATAGAAGGTCCCTGAGCCGGTTGGAAAAAATTTTGTCCGTTAAAAGGCATCCCCCGGCAGGTGCGGGATACTCTTTGATGCCAAAATCTTTGGCCATCTGCATCTGAACCTTTCTGGAACGGCCGCTAATATCCATGAGACCTTCCCGGTCTACTATTCCCTGTTGTTCCATTCTGGTTTCCGGCAGGCATTTTGCACTTAATGGGCGCAGAAGATCTCCGTCAAATCCAGAGTTTTTTTCAACATATCTTAGGGCATTCTTGGTTTGTGACTTGGGCCTCTGGCCCAAAACTTCACCGGAAAACAAAAAATCAAACCCTTCCTCTTTCATCCGGGTGCCGGCCGTTGCAAACATCAGGGTGTGGCAGTCTACGCAGGGGTTCATATTTTTACCAAACCCGGCTTTGGGATCTTTCATCATCTCCATATATATCTTTGTGATATCCTGGGTGATGAGCCTGATGTCGGTCTGTTCCGAGGCCTTTTGGGCGGATAGGGATGAAAAAAACGGGGTTTCAAAGCTGATCCATGTGACATCAATCCCCTGTTTTTTTAATACCAGGGCGGAGAGGATGCTGTCCAGGCCCCCTGAGCACAGCCCTAAGGCCTTAATCTGTCTTGTGGTTTTATTTTGATTCATATATAAACACTTTATGATTTCAGATCCAATAAAAATTAGTACAATGCTTGAGAGGTTAAGGGACCGGTATCCTATTGTCAAGACCCAGCTGGATCATACAACTCCTTTTCAATTACTAATTGCCACCATCATGTCGGCCCAATGTACGGATAATCAGGTCAACAAGGTGACAAAAAAACTTTTTGCCAAATATCCTGATCCATCCTCCCTTGCAGAAGCTCCACTAAATGATATCAAGCGTATTATTTATTCAACAGGGTTTTATAACAATAAGGCCAAAAATATCAAGGCCTGTGCCCAATCTGTCCTGGAAAATTATAACAGCATTGTTCCCAGGGACATTGAATCCTTGACAACCTTACCCGGGGTGGGGCGTAAAACAGCCAATGTGGTAAGATCAGCTGCCTTCGGGTATGAGGCCATTGTGGTGGATACCCATGTACTGAGGCTATCCTTGAGGCTGGGACTCACCGATAAGAAAGATCCGGTACGGGTGGAGTTTGAACTAATGGAGATAATTCCAAAATCCTCCTGGAGCGATTTGTCCCTGCAGTTTATATATTTTGGCAGGGAGATCTGCGATGCGAAAAAGCCTTCCTGTGATATCTGCCCTTTATATGATATCTGCCCCACCCGGGGTAAAAAAAGTTTTAATCACAAGCCATTTGTGAGTCATAAAAAAAATTAAGCAAGAGTTATACTCTGTTCACTAAGTTTTCTTGTGAAAAAATAATATCTTATGTTAATAGAATATATGATAGTGAACAAGAGCTTGTCGTTGAACGTAATTGCGCAGGCCTTGCGACAGCCGGAGCTGGCGGTCGAAGGGGAGGGTGCCCCGAAAAATGATTGAATTTGTTTTTAGGGCTTAAATTTATTCGAAAAGAATTGAAACATGAATTTTGAAAAACTCCGAGTACTCCTGATAAGTGCCTTTATGGCTGTTTCATTGGTGCCCCTGGCTTCCCTGGGACACAAAGTGATCTTCCAGGGAGAAACCCTGATCAAAGAAAAAGCATCCTCCTACTTAGAAGGTTTGTCCACGAGAAATGCCGACGTAATAAAGGGGTTCATGACGGAAAGAGCAGATGATCTGAAAACGCTTTCAAATATTATTTGTATTTTGGGCTTAAATTCCACAATGCTAAAAACACATTTTGAACAAACAAAGGAACAATACAGTCCCTTTCTTGGTTTTTTTGTGTTGGACAAATCAGGGGAGTCTGTTTTCTCTACTTTAGTTTCAATTGATCCGGTACTATTAGATGCTAGCGGGGAATCGATAAATTCAGATATGGGCACCCATGTTAAAAAAATCTTTATGTTTACAACAGGCCAGGACCAAATTCCGGCACTACTGATTTGTACATCCATATTAGCCGGATCTAAAGATAGTTGCGGACACTTATGTGCACTGCTTGACTTCAGACTTGTTGGCTCACTGCTCAGAAAAAGTAATATAGAAGTTACAGGAGAAGTCTATCTTGTTGATAACAAAGGCAGTTTTTTATCTGCGTCGAGATTTGGAGCAAAAGCTCTCAAGGACAACATTTCCATGAATTCCATAGGAAGGAAACAGGGACTCTATGAAACAATGGATTATAGAGGGGAACGTGTATTACAGGCATATCAAAAAGTAGATGGCTTCCCATGGTATGTTATTGCAGATCAGGACATGGCAGAAATTTTGAACCGTATCAAGGCCCTGGGAAGGGAAGCTATTGTTTATGGCATACTAACGGCAATGGTTGTTTTCGGACTAGCCCTTTTTATTTCCACGGTAATTGTAAATATTTTAAAAGCCAAATACCAGTATGAAAAAGAGCTTGAATTTCAAGTCATTCAAAAGGAAAAGCTCGCATCTCTGGGACTTCTTACCTCTGGAATCGCCCATGAACTAAATACACCCCTTGCCAATGCGTTACTTTATACACAGATTGCCAAAGAGGAACTTGATGAATCTGGAATGGAAAATATTATCATCCAGCAAAGACTTTCCACAGTAGTTGATGAGGTCAGACAGGGCAGTAAAATCATAAAAAATCTTCTTGATTTTTCCCGCCATACCCAGAATGATGCACGAACAACGGATGTCAACAAAACCCTGATAAAACTGATGCGTATTGCCGGACCCCATTGTGCATCCAGCAAAATTAAAGTAGAAAAAGAGCTGGAAGACAATATGCCGGATATAAAAGCGGATGCAAGTACCCTGCAGGCCATATTGACCAATCTTGTTGCAAATGCCAGTGAAGCCATGTCAAATGGCGGGATATTAAGATTAAAGACCCGGTATGTACCGGTTTTAAAAACAATAAAAATTGAAATTGCAGATACCGGAACAGGTATTCCCAAGGATGAACTTAACAAAATATTCACCCCGTTTTTTACAACTAAAAAACAGGGGGAGGGTACAGGCTTGGGGCTTTTTATCAGTCATGAAATGGCACGAAAGTTGGGTGGAGATATCAAAGTAATCAGTTCTACCGGGAATGATTCAATCAATTCCGGTACTGTGTTTACCGTTGAATTGCCAACTGAATAGCTTTTTTATCATGGAATGGGAGATCCTATGAAAGGATACAAAATTTTAATTGTTGAAGATGATCCAAAAATGAATCAGGGATTGCTACATGTTATCTCAAAAGAGGGTTATATCGCAAAAGCAGTTGATTCCGGAGAAAAAGCCCTTGAAAAGATCAAGAATACCCAATTCGACTTAATTATCTCGGATTTTAAACTTCCCGGTATAAGCGGAATGGAGCTTTTAAGAGCCACAAAGAAATATGATGATAATATTCTTTTTATAATAATTACTGCCTACGGTACTGTTGATACGGCTGTTTCGGCCATGAAAAAAGGTGCTGAAGATTATATTTTAAAACCCTTTGACATGGAAGAGCTGAGGCTTGTCATAAAAAAAACCATGGAAAAACGGGAGTTGTTTCTAAGTAATATCCGTTTGCAGCGTCAACTTGAAAAAAAATATACATTTGAAAATATCATTGGAACCAGTGAAGCCATGATGGCTGTTTTCAAAACCATTAACCGTATCAAGAATTCAAAAGCGACCATCCTTATCCATGGAGAGACCGGTACGGGAAAAGAACTGGTTGCCAGGGCAATACACTTTAACAGTGACAAGGCTTCAAAGCCTTATCTTCCTGTCAATTGCGCAGCACTCAGTGAGAACCTTCTGGCAAGTGAATTGTTTGGCCATGTAAAAGGCGCATTTACCGGTGCAATAGCTGACAAGATGGGTCTGTTTGAGGCTGCAAGCGGAGGAACTATATTTCTTGATGAGATCGGGGATATCGGGACAGGGCTTCAACAGACCTTCCTTCGGGCATTGGAAAACGGGGAGATACAGCAGGTTGGTTCTTTTGAAAGGAAAAAGGTTTGGGTAAGAATTATTGCGGCAACCAACAAAAATCTTGAAGCCATGGTTGAACAGGGCAGTTTCAGAAAAGATCTTTACTATCGATTGAACGTTGTGATTATAGATTTACCGCCTTTGAGAGACCGTAAAGAAGATATCGGGATACTGGCTTACCATTTTTTAAAACAATATTCAGATCAAAACAATAAAAGCATTAACCGTATTTCCCAAGAGGCTTTACAATTGTTGGAAAAATATGACTGGCCCGGAAATGTCAGAGAACTAGAAAATATAATTGAAAGGGCAACGCTTTTTGAAGTCAGTAATGAGATTACGATGGACAGCCTTCCGTCGGCCCTGACAATGCCCCCTTTAGTTTCAAACATAAAACCTCTTTCTAAAGACATAAAATCCCTGGAGCAATTGAGTAAAATGCATATCATGAATGTGCTGGAAATGACCGGTCAAAATAAAACACAAGCATCAAAGATCCTGGGCATCGACCGATCCACCTTGTGGCGTATCATGAATCGTTTGAAAATGAACTAAATTTCAATGGTCCAATTCCGGTAGGTGGGATAAACCTCTTCCTGCGTTGCGAAACGCACCAATCGTTGCATTTCGCACCATGGTGTTTTCTAATCTACGGACCGTTTTCAGAAATATATTCTATATTTACAACATCTTACCTCCATATGCTCCCGTGGCACATTCTTTGCCTTTATGATTCCACAATAATAGGCCATGCATCCCAGTTTGATTAGAGGTCCCATCTCATTTAATTAAATTGGTGTTGTAGAGCAGGGTCATTTACTCTTTATACAGGAGAGGACTTATGGAGAATTATA
>DAOWDR010000465.1 GCA_030638935.1 Desulfobacteraceae bacterium
AGGTGAGCGTATAATTGAAAAAATCTCTATCATAGGTGGCACCGTATTTGCCTCATCTTTTGTACCCAATCAGGATATTTGCAGCTATGGCGGCCAAAGTTTTTTATACGGACTGTATTTTACAACGGGAACAGCATATTTAAATCCAGTATTTTTAGGATCCCAGGGAACAGAGGATATCAGTATGGATGGTGCTACACATCAAAAAGTAGTTGATGTTATATCCCTTGGAGAAGGTTTAGCATCTTCTCCGGGAATTCATGTCGGAAAACAAGACGGTAACCAGGCAACAGGTTTTATCCAGACCAGTAAAGGCCTTATTGAGTCCCTTGCAATTGACCCGGCTTTGTCAATCCGAAGTGGCCTGGAAACCTGGAGGGAAGAATAAATTGAGGGGAATAAAAATGCCTAAATTTTTTATATATTTTTTTTATTGTTTAACAATTTCTTTTTGTGCAATACAATTTTGTTTTTCAGAGGAATCAGTCGGAACGACCTACGAACAAACCTGCACCATTACCAAGATTGAAGGGCAGGTTATTACAACCTCATGTAAAAAATTCACGGCCGGGGAGGAAATAAAGATAACCGATTTCACCGACCGTCCTATCCTAATCTATGAATTGCCATTGCCATGTTTGGCTGAAATAGAATACACCTGTGTTTCAAAAAAAAATTGTGCCTCTATAATATCGATAACTATACTTCAAAGAATCAAGGTTGTTCCTGAATAAATAGGAATCTTAAACCTTGAGGTGTTTGTTGGCCTCCATGTCAAACCACATGGCAAACAAAGAGAACTGGCTTGCGCTCATAAAGGAGAACATGGCTGCCAGAGCATTTACCGGAGGAATATGTCCGGTAAAATACCATATGCCAAAAACCCTTAAAAATAATAAAACAGTGCAAATACCAAAACCAAAGCCTAAAAAATAGAAAAAAACCAGGGGATGAAAATCCCTGATAATATACTTTTCTTTCATCCGCCACAAAAACAATTTTGCAAGAAGCAATCCAATGGAGAATATCACCTTATGGATCTTGATACCGGATTGTTCACCTATATTATAAACCGGTTCAACAGGCACATCCGTAACCCTTAGATTTTCAACATTGAGCCTGACAAGGAGATCATTTGGCTGACCATATCGCTTGTACATTTTATCCCAATCAATGAGGTTCAATGCCTTTTTGTTTAGAACCGTATATCCCGATTGAGAATCAGCTATATTCCAGTATCCTGAAGTTATTTTTGTCATCAAGGAAAGTAGACTATTCCCCAAATATCTAATGGTCGGTATTTTTTTAAACGCCTCGCCTGTAAACAGTCGGTTTCCCTTGGAGTATTCTGCTGTTCCATCTGCAACCGGGTCAAGCAGTGCCGGCAAATCATCGGGGTTCATCTGCCCGTCACCTGCCATGACAACGGCCAATTCCATTTCATTATCCCTTGCCCACTTATAACCGCTGGCAATGGCACCGCCCACCCCTTGATTGATCTTATGCTCAATCATTATGATCTTATTTTGACTTTCCTGCATGTTCTTTATTTTTTCAACAGTCCTGTCATTGCTAAGATCATCAACCACCACCATATGGTCCACATACTCCGGCATGGTTATGATAACCTTTTCTATCTGGGTTTCTTCATTAAAGCATGGAATTACCACACAGACTGTTTTATTTTTATACATATCGTCTCCGTTTTAAAAACACCTTGTTCATAATGATCTGCATTGAAATTACAAAATAGCGCTTGCAATGGTTTCAGTTATAAATTCTATTTGTCCATCTGAAAGATAGGGATGCATTGGAATACTTAAAATAGTGTCAGCAATTTTTTCAGCAACGGGGAAATCACCTTTTTTATATTTCAACATGGAAAATGCCCCTTGCAAATGCAGCGGTTTTGAGTAATAAATTCCATGTGGAATATTGTTTGTTTCAAGCCTTGCTATGATACTGCTGCTATTTTTGGAAAGGAAACAAAACTGTGCCCATGCACTTTTATAGTTGTCAGGTATCTTCTGGAATTGAA
>DAOWDR010000678.1 GCA_030638935.1 Desulfobacteraceae bacterium
ATACCTGGCCCTTGTCGTTAAAGATCACCTCTTCATGCATGGCTTCCCCGATTCCCATGGAAACAGATCCTTCCATCTGGCCTTCCACCGAGGTCATGTTGATGGCCTTGCCGCAGTCATGGGCGTCGGTGATATTGTCAATGGTCACCTGTCCTGTTTCCATGTCCACGCTTACCTCGGCCACCTGGGCTGAGCAACCATAGGCAGGAGAGGTTCCAACAGCAGCTCCCTTGAACTTTCCGCCCAGGTTATGGGGTTTGTATTTTCCTGTTCCCACAATGGAGCCCTTCTCAAGGAAGGCAATGCGGGAGGCTTCTTTAAAGGTCAGTTTTTCAGAATCAGGGTTGTCGATCCATCCCCTGTGTTCCTTGATATACCGTGTCCTGAGATCTGAAAAATCAGGGGTATCTCCGCTAAATTCGATAAAACCTTTTTTAATATCCAGTTCTTCCACGGGAATTTTTAATTGATCTGCCAGCACTTCCAAAACCTGGGCCTTGGCATGGTCGGCGGCATCCTTGGTGGCATGGCCGGTCATAAGGGTCTGGCGGCTGGAATAGGCTCCCAGATCAACCCCCATGTCAGTGTCCCCTGAAGCCAGGCGGATATGATCCAGAGGAATGCCCAGGGCCTCGGCGGCAATCATGGCAAAGGCTGTGTCAGATCCCTGGCCGATTTCGGCAGATGCCGTATAAACAAGGGCGGTTCCTCCGTCTTCGGTTAGCTTGACAATGACAGTGCCGTGAAAGGTGTCAGACCGGTAGATCGGGTAACCCGCCCCTGAAACAAAGAAGCCGCAGGCCATGCCGATTCCTTTGCCCTTGGGCATATGATCTTTTTTCTTGTCCCAGTCAGAGCCGTCCCGCACAGCTTCGATACATTCCGACATGCCAAATGAGCTCATGTTCAGATCGTTACAGGTTGTGTCCCCTGCGTTCATCATGTTTTTAATCCGCAGTTCCATGGGGTCCATGCCGATTTCCTCGGCAATCATGTCTACCTGCTGTTCAAACAGAGCCCTGGCAATGACAGCCCCGTGGCCCCTCTGGGCACCGCAGGTGGGTTTGTTGTTATAAACCCTGTAGCCGTCATAGCTCATATTGGCAATTTTATAGGGTCCTCCCAAGAGGGAGCCTGTGTAGTAGACCGTTGCAATGCCAAAGCTTGTATAGGCACCGCCGTCCAGGCAACACTCATGTTTGATGGCCATGAGGGTCCCGTCTTTTTTGGCGCCAGTGGTAATGGTGTGGGTGAACTGGTGACGGGCCCGGGCATACATGAAAACCTGTTCCCTTGTATAGTTCATCTTAACGGGTCGGTTTGTTTCCCTTGCAAGTATGCAGCAGGCAAGTTCCATGGGGTTGGCAGCGGCCTTGATGCCGAAACCAGCACCCACATAGGGCTTTTTCACTCTTATCTTGCCCACATCCATCCCTAAAACCATGGCAACTGTCCTCTGGACATAATGGGGAACCTGGGTGGAGCTGACCAGAGTGAGTACCCCTCTGTTGTCAAATTCGGCAATGCATCCCTGCATTTCAATGAATGCTCCGTCCTGGCGTTTGTTTTTCATGGTGCTGGTCTTTATGATATCGCATTCTTTTAATGCAGCAGCAACATCCCCGAATTCCTGGTGGACTTCTGCACACAGGTTGCCAGGAGAACCCTCATGGAGCTGGGGCGCCCCGTCTTTCATGGCATCTTCCACAGTGAATACAGCCGGCAAAAGTTCATATTCAACTTGGATCAGTTTAACAGCCGCAAGGGCGATATCCAGGGAAACGGCTGCCACGGCGGCGATTTCATCCCCGATATACCTGACCTTGTCAATGGCAAACACAGTTTCGTCATACCGGGCAGGACTGACACCATATTTGATGTGTCCGGCCTGTTCATGTGTTATTACTGATTTTACACCGGGAAGGGCTGCTGCTTTTGAGGTGTCGATTGAGAGTATTTTTGCGTGGGGGTGGGGGCTTTGGAGCAGGGCACCGTATAGCTGGCCCGGTCTTGATATGTCATCGGTAAACACTGCCTGTCCCGTTGCCTTGTCCGGGGTATCAATACGGTGTGCCCGGGTGCTGATTATATCGAATTTGTTCATGGATTCCTCCTTGGATAGGCTTGTTTATGAAGACTGGGATTCAATGGCTTCGAAAATTTTCTGGTATCCCGTGCACCGGCATAGATTTCCTGAAATGCCTTCACGGATTTCCTGGTCGGAAGGGTTCGGTTTTTTATCCAACAGGTTTTTGGATGACAAGATCATGCCCGGGGTACAAAATCCACACTGGATGGCCCCTTTTTCAACAAATGCCTCTTGGAGGGGGTGAAGTCCCTCATCCGTGCTTAAACCTTCTATGGTTTCAATAACAGATCCATTGGCCTGGACTGCCAGGACCAGGCAGGAATTGACAACATCCCCGTCCATGATGACGGTGCATGCACCGCAATCTCCGGTGTCGCATCCTTTTTTGGTTCCGGTTAGAGCCAACTGGTAGCGGAGCATGTCGGCAAGGGTAATATTGGGCTCAACCGCAATTTCATGGGATTGATCATTGATGGTCAGAGTTATTATTCTTTTCATTGGGTTCTCCTGTTAACTGCCAGATTTCAAGATTGGGTTTGTAAAAATATTTGAAAAAGGCTTATTGGGAAGCTCCCTTTGCCCGTTCATAGGCAGTTGCAAGGGTGCGTTTGGTTAACACTCCGACCATGGCCTGCCTGTATCCGGCAGTGCCCCTGAAGTCGTCTATGGGACGGCAGTCTTCCCTTCTGGCCATTTCACCGGCAGCAAAAAAAGAAGCCTCTTCCGGTGTCTGGCCCACCAGGCTTTCTTCGGCTTTGGGGGATCTTATGGGGGTTGCAGCTACAGAGCCCAGAGCAATTCGGGTGGTAATCACTTTACCCGTGCCTGGATCATATTCCAGGAAGGAGGCAACATTGACCACATTGATTTCAGATGATTTTCTTTTGCCCAGCTGGATATAGTGTGCTCCGCTGTTCTCAGGTGGTATGGGAAGTCTGAAACCCGTAAGGATTTCATCTTTCTGGATGCAGGATTTTCCCGGGCCTATAAAAAAGTCGGCAACGGGAATTTCCCGTTTTTTGTCGCTGCTTTCCAAAATCGCCATTGCATCATAGACCAGAAGGGCGCAGAGGGTGTCTCCGGCCGGGCTGGCATTACAGGCATTCCCGCCAATGGTGGCCCGGTTTCGGATTAAATGGGTGCCAAGGTTGTCACAGCCGGATTTGAGGGCTGCAAATTTTTCCTGGATAACAGGTGAAGAAGAAAGCTGGGCCATGGTGGTGCAGGCGCCTATAACAATTGCATCATCTTCTTTGGTGATCTGTGACAGGGCCTTGATCCGTGACAGACTGATGAGGTTTTTCGTGGTAACCAGCTTTTTTTTCAGGTGGACCAGAAGATCGGTTCCGCCGGCCAGTAATTTTGCATTTTCGCCAAGGTTTTTTTTGAGTTCCAGTGCATCCTTAATGGAAAGGGGCTCATGAAATTCAAAGCTAGGTAAAAGCATATTTGTCTCCTTAGGTTAAAGGGAAAAATCAACGAATACCTATTGAGCTACCATTGGAACGTTGATGTGTCAACAAAAATATGGATCTGGCGGGAAAGTATTTTGTTCGCCATGGTGAACTTATAGAAAATTATTAATAATACGCTGTTATTAAAGTATTTTTTATGGTTATTCAGACGTCCAATGTCCAAGTAAATAAATTGTAATTATTAAAAAATTTATAATGGTGAACTCAAAAATCATATTTTCCCGGCGGTTTTTGCCCCAAATTTGGGCTGGAGGACTTCATCGTTTTTATGGCTGATTATGTATATGACAAGAATTGAAATTGGGTTGGACTTTCCTTTGTAAAAGTTAAAAGGAGTTTTCAACCTTTGTATCTTGCGGGTTTTGTGATAAAAATAGTGAAAATTCAAATCATGGGGGAATCTTGGGTACTACTGTTTTTGCTAACAATCAAACTTGTATGGGGTTCTGATGGCTGGCTCTTTTTACCGGGATCTTCAGCCGGAAAATTTACCTGTTCCCAAAGGCCAGATTATGCAATTGATCCAGTACACCCTGGGGGAGGATACCCAGATCGATAAGCTGACTCAATTGATATCTATGAATCCCGTATTAACCGCCCAATTGCTGGGCCTGGTAAATTCATCTTTTTTCGGATTTCGACAACAGGTAAAAACCATTTCCGATGCTGTGGTTGCCATGGGGTTGAAGAGCCTTCGAAATTTGATACTCTGTTTTGCGGTGAAAGAAACCCTTTCAAAAAATGATATTCCAGGGTTTGAGATTGATATCTTCTGGGAAGATTCAATTCGAAGGGGGGTGGCAGCCCAACAGCTTGGATATCTGGTAAACGGGCCGGTAGAACAAGGGTTTACTGCGGGGATGCTACAGGACATAGGAATGCTGATCCTGTTTTCCATGGAGCCTGAAAAAACAGATAGGTGGCCATTATTAAGATCAAATCTTCCTGTTAAGCGTCATAAAATGGAAGAGGAGCTGTTTTGTGCCACCCATGATCATGTGGGAGCGTTGCTATGCAAAAAATGGAATCTGCCCAAATCCTACACCCTGGCAATCGGCCATCATCACTCTTTTTTCAGTAAAAAAGAATCTCAAAAGTTCGGACAGGCAAAAAAACATTCTACCCTGGCAGGAATGATGCATTTGTCGGATCTCTGCAATGCCGTTTATACCTGCCACGATAAATCAACGGCCCTGGCTGATCTGAAAACAAAATCAAAAATGCTGTTTGGATTAACAGAAGAAAAAGTGGAATCCTTGTTGTCCCTGCTGCCGGATCAGGTTGAAGAAACGTCACGGGCACTGAATATCACCCTGGGGTCCCCAATTAATTTTGAAATGGTGATGGAACAGGCCAACAAAAAACTTGTGGAGGACAATATCAGCTACCAGGAACTGACCTGGCAGTTGCAAAATTCCTTAAAACAGCGGGATGAATATGCTGCCAAGCTGGAAACTGAGTTTGATATTGCAAGGGAGATTCAGCAAAGCCTTCAGCCGGATATTGAGAAAATTCCTGGGGTTGGTGCATTTAATATTCCTGCCCTTCATCTGTCCGGGGATTTTTATGATTATTTTACAAAGGATGACAATACCATCTGTTTTTGTATTGGGGATGTTTCCGGTAAAGGTACATCCGCAGCATTACTCATGGCAAAAACCATCTCCCTTTTCCGGTGTTTGAGCAAGGTGGTCGAGGATATCACTGAGGTTATTAAACTCATGAATAATGAACTTTGTGAAACAGCTGTTAGGGGTATGTTTGTCACCTTTGTCGGCGGATGCCTGAACCCTGAATCCAATGAACTTAGCATAATAAATGTGGGACATCTGCCCCCCTTCCTGGTCAATGAAAAAAAAATCACAATAATAGAAGCACAAGGCCCCCCCTTGGGTGTGCTGCCCGGGGTAAGCTATCCTGGAAAACAATTTTCCATTAAAAATAGCCGGTTGTTCCTGTATACAGACGGATTTACAGAAGGGAAGCTTAAAAAGGGAAGCGCAAAAGATCTTGGCAAAGAGTTGGGGGTAAAAGGGTTTTTGCGTTGGTTGCTTCAGTCAAGAAAAATGCCGATTGATGAGCAGATAAGTTTTATAAAAGAACTTGGGAAAGTACAATTGGCGCCCCAGTCAGATGATCAGACATTAATGATCCTAGGGGAGTAGCCTGCTCATATCTACCGGGAATGTGTCACTAAAATAAAAGGGATTGATATGGAGCATGACCAGTACAATCTTTTTTCCGTGATCTCAGGTTTGCCCGAAGGCATCATTATATGTGATGCTGCAGGCCAAATTTTGTTGTGCAATAAAAAAGCGGAACAATTTTTTGGATTACAGACAGACAGGTCGGAACCGGATGGGTCTTCACCTCCATTTTCCAATTTGGTCGGCAGGCCTGTGACCGCTTTGATTGATAAAAATCTCATTGAACATACCCTTGATGAAATTAATGAAAGACTCAAACACAATGTGCTGGATAAGGTTTCCTATTTTACCTTTACAAAACAAAACCATATCCTCCAGGCCAGGGTAACGCCGGTACTGAATCCCGGGGTGCAATTTTCTGGATTTGCCGTAAGCATCAGTGACATCACCCGGCAGAAGGAAGCAAGGGCCATTGAGACGGTGTTGCAGTCCTTGTCAAAAAATGCCCGTTCTCCCCTTGCCAGCATCAGGGCGGCCATAGAGGCAATGAAAGAATTTCCCCAAATGGAGGCGGAACGCCAGGAAGAATTCAAAAATATTATTTTTAACGAATCCATTGTGCTGGGAAATATTATTGACCAGGTATCTGACAGCTATGCAAACCTGGCAGGAACAGGCCACTCCCTATTGCCGGTTTCTGGCGCATCCCTCATGGAAACCCTGGCAAGAAGGTCCCGGGACAGGCTTGGTATCCGCCTTGATATAAAAGGGACTGAAAATGAGGTGCAGATGAAGGCAGATCCTTATTCCCTTATCCTGGCCATGATGTTTGTTCTGAACCAGCTTAAAAACAAGACAGGCCTATGGGAATTTATCTGTTGCATATCCCTTAAAAATAAAATTGTCCGCATCGATTTTTTTTGGCAGGGAGCAATCCTGGAACCTGGAATCATAAAAAGCTGGGAAGATCAGGATATCATCATTCCGGACCAGAAAACATCCTTGACCCTGAAAGAGGTCATGAACATTCATCAAGGGGCGGTATGGCCCCATCAGGAAGAGACGTCGGGGGAAAACCCCTATTTGCGATTTTTTTTCCCTGCCCAGGAAAAAATGAAGCCGGAATCCATCGACCCCATCCCTCTATTGCCGGAATCCAGGTTTGAATTTTTTAACCCTGAACTGGATGAGCGTCTTCTCACCGAACTCACCTATACCTCCCTTATCCGTAAAATCACCCAGGCCGAAAATCTGGATACGATAATGGGCAAGCACAGTCAGCTCCCAAAGTTGATACACACCATGCTTAAAGGCGGATCAAAAATAAAGACCATCACCTGGCTGATCACCACATTTGCCGATGC
>DAOWDR010000527.1 GCA_030638935.1 Desulfobacteraceae bacterium
CCGGTGACAGGCAAGAAATGGCAATGCCATATCCTGGAGAAATGCTGATGTAAAACATTCTCCCTCCTTTGCCGGGCAGAGTATCTGGGATAGATCGCTGGCTAATACAGCCCGCTTGGCCGACGCCAGCCAGAATTCGGCTGGATCATGCCATTGACAGGACTGTTTTGGAAGGCCCTTTGCAACGCCCACGCCCAGTACCATGGATTCCAACTGGGATATCCCCACCAGGGCAATGGCCTGGGTAAGATTTTCCACTTTTTTATTGGGGGAAAAGGCTGCGGAATTGGCAATACCCAATACCTTCACCGATAGCCCAGGATCAAGGGAAAGGGATTCTGCAATTGACTCCATGGAGGAATACGGACTCCTGATTTTTTGAAGAATCTGCATCACAACAGCGGGAAATGAGGGCAATTCATACCCTTTAAGTATTTTTTTTAGTTTTGCCTTTGGATTAGTCTTTTTGCTAAAAAAAGAGAACATATCTCACCTTAAATTGATTATTCAGCACGGCGTGCCATTTTATTTCCTAGTATACTTAACAA
This sequence comes from Desulfobacteraceae bacterium, assembly GCA_030638935.1. Classification (GTDB taxonomy): domain Bacteria; phylum Desulfobacterota; class Desulfobacteria; order Desulfobacterales; family Desulfobacteraceae; genus NBML01. Next base: position 549 of record DAOWDR010000527.1, read on the forward strand.
TCCCCCAAGCCCCATATATCCGGTGATGGCCTGTAGAGAAACAAAAATCTGAGCAGTCCAAGATGCCGGTACAGCATCCCCATAGCCTAAAGTTGTCAGGGTCACAAAACTGAAATAGATGGAGGAAAACCAGGTTTTGTGGACCCCGTAATCTATATCAACCACATTATAAATGGAGGCAAATACCAGGGTGGCGGACACCAGCCAGACAAGCCACCGAAAAAGACTTCTGCCACAGTCCGATGTAACCCACCAGATCCAGTAAATAATTTTGTTCAACCTGCTTTGGGTTTGAAATTCGAATAGATAATTCTCGTCTGCAATATACCGCCGGACCAGGTAAGCTCCCCGAAGATCCAGGCCCCTGATATCAGCCCCGATCCAGTCAGCCTTTTTAAAATTCCGGATTCCCAGCAGACGGCACCCCTGCATATTGGCCAGCTCAAAATTAGTGTTTTTCACATTACTTTTCTTTAAATCACTTTTCGCAAGATTAGCCCTGGTAAAAACCGCCCCGGACAGATCTGCTTCAGACAGCCTTGCCCTATTCAAATTCGAAGCCCTTAAATCGGCTGAGACCAATATGGAACGGCTTAGTACCGAATCGCTCAAATCAGCGTTAATAACGCTTGCGTGGGAAAGGTTGGCACCGCCAAAACCTGCCATCTTTGCGCTGCATTCATTTAAGCCGGCATGGCTCAGATCGGAACCCATAAACTCGCACTCATCCAGAATGGCTTTTTCCAGGCTGGCTCCCTGTAGGACTGCATAACTTAGATTGGCTTTGGCAAGATTGACCCGGTTCATATTGGCAAAGGACAAATCATACCCGGAAAGGTCAAGCCCGGAGAGATCTTCATTATCCAGACCGATTCCCCTCAAATCCAGTTTCAGGGGCCGTTGGCGATTTCCCATACAACAATCGGTTTTCAGGGTATGGAGCATATGGGCCCTGGATGTCCCGTCAAATTCTTTATCTCTTTGATTCCAACGGTCTTTCAATGCCTTTATATCTGGAATATTAACCAATAGTCTCCCTTTTCATATTACCAATTCATACAGATATTTAATCCAACTTGTAGATGTAAACCAAAAATTTTTACTGGCATGGCGTATAATTACTCAATTGGGGTATTCTATATTATTCCGCAAAAAAACTAAAGCCTATATTTATTTAAACCAGCATACACAGAACAGACAAAATTCAACGGGAAACCAGCCTTTATCAACTTTTTTTCTTGACCCAAATCCCGGGGTCTGGGATGATTAATAATTAATTTTTAATCCATAGCAAGGAAACAATAATGGAATTTACAATTGACCATTTTAATATCAATGTACTGGACCTTGAAAAAAGCCTGACCTTTTACGAAAAAGCACTTGGCCTGAAAGAAGAAAAACGAAATACAGCCGGGGATGGCAGCTATATAATTGTATTTTTAGGAGACGGAACCAGTGCCGGCAAACTGGAACTCACCTGGCTCAAATCCCAGAAAACCCCCTATAATCTGGGAGATGAGGAATTCCACATTGCCTTTAAGACCCTTGATTTTGATGCCGCATATGCCCTTCATAGAAAAATGGATTGTATCTGTTACGAAAACAAGGAAATGGGCATTTATTTTATCAATGATCCCGACGGATACTGGCTTGAAGTTGTACCCGTCCGCTAATCTTGTTTAAAATAGGATTACCAATATTACATGAGCATGCCACCCAAATTCCCCTCCCTTTCAGGCTTTTATTTTATCGGTGTGTAAGCCTTTGCAAGAAAAGACCTGGTCTCCTTTTTCTTTCCCGCAGGCGAGCTCTCCTTTGTGGAGGGTACCAACAGAATTTCCATTTCAAAACGCATCCGGGCGTTTTACAGGGTAGGGAGCCTGATTCCCCTTGCCAACATTATAAAAGAACGTCTGTCCCCGGTTGATATTTATCTGATCAAATAAAAAACAAAAGCTGTGTACCGGTATCCCACTTCTTGTTTAAATACGGTTTTGAACAAAATGATACAGGCGGGAACCTGCCTCATAGAAAAGCCCCCTTAAAAACCGCATTGAAACAGGAGTTATTTCCGACACAGGCAAAGGAATATCCTTGGGAGAGCCTCCCATCATGTATTGGGCCAGCAGTTTTCCAAACACAGTGCCAGGCCCTATCCCCCTGCCATTGTAACAGGTGACCATGGCCAGATTCTCCCCCATGACATGGAAGCGGGGGATATGATTGGTGGTCATGGCTATCCTGCCATACCAGGCATGTTCCAATTCCACCTCCCCGATCTGGGGAAATACCTTTTTAATGCTTCTTTTGGCCCATGCTCCATTTAAACCCATGGCAAAATTTTCCACATTTCCAACACTTCCTATGATCAAACGCCCCGTGGCATCAAGGCGATAGGAAGAGAGAAGCAGGTTTGTGTCCCAGGCACCATTTTGTCCGGGCAAAACAGTTTTTAAGATCTCTTTACCAAGGGGTTTTGTGGCAAACTGAAAATAATTAAAGGGTACGATATTATCAATCTGGTCTTTAAAAGCGGCTTCCGGATATCCCTGGACCGCAATGATGACCGATTTTGCAAGAACCGATCCCCCGGGAGTGGTCAGGCGCCAGGAGCCACCTTCTTTTTCCAGGGAAGTCACCGGGGACTTGGCAAAAATTTGTGCACCTTCATCCTGGGCAGCCCTGGCCAATCCGTATGCATAGGCCAGGGGCTGAATAGTGCCGGCCCGTTTATCCAGCAATGCGCCCAGATATGCCTTGGTTCCCAATTTTTCAGCGGCTTCATCCCTGTCCAGAAGACGGACGAGAGCTCCCCTGTCCTTCCATTGTTTTTCCCGCTGTTGAAGTGCCCTATACCCGGCCCTGGAATCAGCGCAGTGAAGGGTGCCGTGGCGCCATGCTTCACACTGAATCTTATATTTTTCAATGAGCCCGTAGACCAGGTCAGGAGAAGCACCCAGGCCATCAATCAAGGCCTGTCCATGATCGGGTCCCACCAAGGATATCACATCTTCCGGCATGAGCCAGAGCCCTGCGTTCACAAGCCCCACATTCCGGCCTGCCCCGCCAAAGCCAACATCATTGGCTTCAAGCAGGATGGATGATTTACCTGCCAAAGACAGGTGCAAAGCTGCGGACAGCCCGGTATATCCGCCACCGATAATGGCCACATCAGTCTTATGTTCTCCCCCAAAACAGGGTAATTGCGGTTTTCCAGTTGCAGTGACAGCCCAGAGGCCGTGACTGATATTTGAATCTTCCATCTTTCCTCCTGGTCAAATTATTTTTGCAAAAAAACTCATTTACCGGTTTTATGGTTAATATTTTTATGATGTTTTTATGGTATACCAAAAAAATTTCTATTGTCAACCAAAAAATCAGCAACCCACCATAGTATAATAATGTTATACTCTCTATACCTTGCAATAATACCAGCCATGTATTATTAAGGTATACTAAAGAAAATATTGCACTTTACACTTAATTTAGCATTACATCTTTAATTATGAATATAGAAATTTACAACACCCTGCGAAAAAGAATCATCTATCTTGGATATGATCCCGGCCAGATACTCAAGGAACAGGCCCTGGCAAAAGAATTCGGGGTGAGCCGCACCCCTCTTCGTACTGTGCTGTCCCGCCTTGAATGGGAACATTTAATCAAGATCCTGCCCCGCACAGGTATTTTGGTCATGGAACTGGAACTGAACACCATTACCAATGTATTTCAGGCACGACTGGAGCTGGAGGCTGTAATCGGAACCATGGCAGCAGAACGATTTACAAAACTTCATTTCAACCGGCTGGATGCGTGTTTAATCGCCTGCGAACGACAACTGGACCATAAAGACCCCCCCGCCCTGGCAGCCCTTGACATGGAGATTAAACAACTTTTTTATGAGGCTGCCGGCAACCCCTTTTTAATTGAAATGTCAGACCGGCTCTATTCTCTGACCTTCAGGCTTTGGTATTTTAATATGCTAAAGATGGACAATATAGGGTGGAACCAGGAAGTTTTGGCGATTAAGGAAGATTTAACCTCCCTGGTCGATCTTTTGCACAATAACACCCCGGATCAGGTGGGCTACGCCCGAAAAGAGCATTTGCTCAAACATTTAAAACGAATCCGTTCCAGATTTTTGGGGCTCTCCTCTTTTTAAAACCAGGGGCTCTTTCCTTGGAAGAGCCCTTGGTCAGGCTAATTTTCGCCCAATGACAGAATGGCCGGGTCTATTTTTTAGGTTCCATGGCTGCCTGGACAAATTCCAGGGTGGCTTTGACATCCTTGCTCAAAAGGGTCTGGGACAAGGTTTCCTGCCAGTTTTCTTCCCTAAGCGCTTTTTTAATCTGCCCCACCCTGTCGGCTTTTAGTGAATGTTTAATCTGGATAAAGGGTCTGTTTGGTGTATCAATCCACAGGGAAATAATTTCTTTTGCCCGGGGGATAAGATCTTCTTCTTCAACCACCTCATCCACGATCTCCATTTCCCTGGCCTTTGTTACATCCTTC
>DAOWDR010000752.1 GCA_030638935.1 Desulfobacteraceae bacterium
AAAATTAAAAAACGTGACGGACGGGTAGCTGAATTTGATTCTACAAAGATAACAAATGCTTTGATAAAATCAGGCGAAGCAACCAAAGAGTTTAACGGCAGAGATGCTAAAAAACTAACATTAAAAGTACTCACCCTTGCAAGAGATCTGCAGCTCGGCCCCATTCCGGAAGTGGAAGAAATCCAGGACATTGTTGAAAGAGTCCTCCTGGATTCCCCTTTTTATAAAACAGCCAAAGCCTACATCATCTATCGGGAACAGCATAACCAGATCCGAAAAATAGCCATTGATGAAAATGTGGGCCTGATGGAATCCTATATCAGCCGGATGGATTGGAAGGTTAAAGAAAACAGCAACATGAGTTATTCCCTCCAGGGGCTGAACAATCATATATCTTCAGACATTACCGCAGAATACTGGCTCAACAGGGTTTATCCCCCGGAAGTTCGGGATGCCCATTATGCCGGGGATCTCCATATCCATGATCTAAGCCTGTTGTCGGTCTATTGCGTGGGCTGGGACCTCCAGGATCTTTTGGCTGAAGGTTTTAAAGGGGTTGCCGGCAAGGTGGAATCCTCTCCGCCAAAACATTTCAGAAGCGCTTTGGGCCAGATTGTCAACTTTTTCTACACCCTCCAGGGAGAGGCTGCCGGCGCCCAGGCCATGTCAAATTTTGATACCCTGCTGGCCCCCTTTATCCGGGAAGACCAGCTTAATTATAAAGAGGTCAAACAGGCACTCCAGGAATTTATATTTAATATCAACATTCCCACCCGGGTGGGATTCCAGACTCCCTTTACCAATATCACCATGGACCTGAATGTCCCCTCCACCCTGAAGGATAGCCCTGTCATGATCGGAGGTGAATACCGGGAAAAGACCTACGCATATTATCAGGAAGAGATGGATACGCTCAACGCCGCCTTTGCAGAGGTGATGATGGAAGGGGATGCCAAGGGAAGAGTCTTCACATTTCCCATCCCCACCTATAATATCACCGAAGATTTTGACTGGGGCAATCCCAACCTGGAAAACATCTGGAAAATGACGGGTAAATACGGCATCCCCTATTTCTCCAACTTTGTTAATTCCGACATGGACCCCGAGGATGCAAGGTCCATGTGCTGCCGCCTGAGACTGGACAACCGGGAACTTCGCAAAAGAGGAGGAGGGCTGTTTGGTGCCAATCCCCTGACCGGTTCCATCGGGGTTGTCACCCTGAACCTGCCAAGGATCGGCTACCAGGCCACGGATGAAGCCGACTTTCTCGCCCGCATGGACAAGCTCATTCAGATCTCTGCTGATTCTTTGAGTATTAAACGAAAAATTCTGGAAAAATTCACCAACGGCGATCTCTATCCCTATTCCAAATTTTATCTAAGAAAAATCAAGGAAAGCACCGGGGTATACTGGCGCAACCATTTTTCCACCATCGGCATCCTGGGTATGAACGAGGCCTGTGTTAACTTTTTAGGGGAGGGCATTGCCACGGAAAAAGGACAGGCCTTTGCTATCCGGGCCATGGACCATATCCGCATGAGAATAGAAGCCTTACAGGAAGAGACCGACGAAATCTTCAACCTGGAAGCAACTCCGGCCGAAGGCACTACCTACCGTTTTGCCAGCATGGACAAGAAAAAATTTAAGAGCATCATCTGTGCCAATGAAGAGGAATTCCAGCAGGGCAAGGACCCCTTCTATACCAATTCCACCCATTTGCCGGTCAATTATACAGATGATTTATTTGAAGCCCTGGAACTCCAGGATAATCTCCAGACCAAATATACCGGCGGCACGGTCCAGCATCTCTTTCTGGGAGAAGAAGTGGAAGATATAGAAGTTGTCAAACAAATGGTCAACAAAGTATCATCCAGTTTCAGGCTGCCCTATTTTACCCTGACCCCGACCTTTAGTGTCTGTCCCTCCCATGGGTATATTTCAGGAGAGCATGAAAAATGTGACACCTGTGATTCAGACACGGAGATCTATTCACGGGTTGTAGGTTATCTTCGCCCTGTGGGACAATGGAACAACGGGAAACAGACTGAGTTCTGCATGCGCAAGACCTATAACACCTATAACGTGGCATAGAAAGGACCCCAAATGCACATTGGCGGATTTCAAAAAAATTCCCTGATAGATTTTCCCGGGAATATTGCATGTGTGGTCTTTACCTCGGGGTGTAATTTTATCTGCCCCTATTGCCACAACCCTGAACTTGTTACCGGCCCCGTACAAGGGGCCGCACCTCTCTATGAAGCAGATGCGATCTTTTCATTCCTTGAAAAACGCAAGGGCCAGCTTACCGGGGTTGCCATCACCGGTGGCGAACCCACTCTCCAACCGGATCTCATTGAATTTTGTCAGCGCTTAAGAAAAATGGGATACAAAATCAAGCTGGACAGCAACGGCACCCGCCCCAATATCCTTGCCAGTCTGTTTGACAAGAAACTGGTTGACTACCTGGCCATGGATATCAAGACCAGTCTGGCAAATTATCCCCTTTTGATCAAAGGCAATTTTGATGTGGAAAAAATTCGTACAAGTATTGAATTGATACGAAAAAAGGCTCCGGCCTATGAATTTCGCACCACCTGCGCCCGGCCCTTCATATCTTTAGAAATCATGGCAGATATTGCAAAGATGATCAAAGGAGCCCAGCGCTATGTTTTGCAAAAGTGCTCCCAAAATGTCCAGGTCCTGGATCCTGAATTTTTAAAAGATGATCACCACTTTTTTTCCTTAGAAGAGATGCAGGCCCTGAAAGATGTTGTGAAAGGCAGCGTTCAAACAATTGCCATGCGGTGATATAAAGCTAATACGGTCTTCTTAAGGCTTTCCTTTTCGTCTTATCTGACATAATCAAGATTAGAAATTGTATTGTTAATATTTTAAACGTCTCCTGGCAATTTCCATCTCCCTGGACCCGGAAATGTGATTGTTGCAATGGTACTTGAAAATTGTTACTGAACCTTAAATAATTTAATCAGATGAAATTTCATAAAAAGGAATATTCTTGAATGTCACATATCAATAATCCCATGGAAATTTTTAAGTTGTTGAATGGTTCTAATTGTAGGGAATGTAATGAAAAAACCTGTTTGGCATTTGCAGTAGCCGTGTTTAAGGGGAAAAAACCGATACACGCATGTCCTTATTTGGAAAAAAAAGTGATTGACCGGTATGGGGGGGCAATTGAGAAACCCAATACTATTGATGAAAATAAAGCAGAAGCCATTGAAATACTAAAGCAAAAGATATCTTTGATTGATCTTTCCGAAGCCGCGAAACGCCTGGGAGCCCGGTTTTCCAAAAATAAACTGACCATAAAGATTTTTGGTAAGGTTTTCAGTGTTGATACCAAGGGCAACATATCATCAGAAATTCATATCAATGCATATATGGTCGTGCCGGCATTGAACTATATCTTGAACGGATCAGGTAAATCTCCGAACGGGAATTGGATCACATTTCGGGAGTTGGCTGGCGGGCCTTCCAGATATGCTCATTTTAACCAGCGTTGTGAAAAACCGTTAAAGCGGATTGCCGATACCTATACGGATCTGTTTAAAGATATGCTGGAAATTTTTGATGGAAAACAAATTGTCAGTCCCATTGATTCAGATGTTTCAATTGTTTTGTATCCCTTGCCTCTTTTTCCTATAATGGTTTGCTACTGGAAACCGGAAGATGGTCTTGAGTCTAGTCTTCACATCTATTTTGATTCTGCATCTGATGATAATCTTGACATTGAATCCAACTATACGCTTAATGAAGGTATTGCTTTGATGTTTGAAAAGCTCGCCTTGCGGCATGGTGCTTAATATATCTGTAGATATTTCCCGGGAGAGGATCACTTTATCCTTGTATGCGGATTTCATATTCACTATACCTTTGCGAATATGATCGTAATTAGGAATAGAGGTTACAAGATGTCATTAGAAACTGTTATTGAATATTTTTTAGTTTATGATTGCAGGCTAGGATAAATGCCACCCCAAATTACCACTCCTGAAATGGAAATTGCCCTAGCTAACCACTTTGGCATCAGGAAAAATCTAATTGTCCCGAATGTTAAATGGGGCCTGCGCTTAAACGGTAAGCCGATGCATGAGTGCGATCTTTTGATTTTAACCAAAAGCCGATATCTTTGGGAGGTTGAAATTAAAGTGAGTAAGGCGGACCTCATTGCTGATAAAAAAAAAGCCCATGGCCACATCAACAGCAATGTAAAGCGCCTGTACTTTGCTCTGCCTCACTATCTTGAGGATTATATCGAACATATACCGGATCGGGCGGGTGTTATCCTGGTAAACAAACCCAGGACCCGGCTGTGCTGTAAGATTGTTCGGCCGGCAAAGAACGAAAAAGGCTACCAACTCTCCGATAAAGAGGTGTTACAGATGGCTATGCTTGGGGCTATGAGGACCTGGAACCTTAAACAAAAGCTGAAAGACTATAGTCGCCTGAAATTTTTCAATCGGTTATCGAATAAGCTGGAGATTTAAAATGAACATAGTTTATGTAAATAAAAAACATCAGTGTAGAATGGTAAGTCTTGATGAGGCCGAAAATCGAGTCTGGGTAAAGCCAAACTTAATAGAACGACTCATTGAGAAAAGAATGGTTGGTGTTGATTTAGATCAGCTTGAATCGAT
>DAOWDR010000650.1 GCA_030638935.1 Desulfobacteraceae bacterium
TGGTATAGCCGCATGCTTCAATACCGGCTTTTACCTTTGGGTGGAACTTGAAATCTTTAAAACTCATTAATACTCCTATGTATTTCGTGATGATCGTCCAGAGTATGTCTCTGGTTTTTCGATCTGCGGATTCATTAAATCCGTTGATAATTTATTTATTTGGTTGATGAAATTGTTGAACAGTTTATGTTGAAGGCATCAGGGCAATCGACAGGTTATGGTTCGTAATAATCTTTGTTGCAATGCGATAATGGGGTATGACATTCAGCGTCATCTAATTTCTCCTGGTTAATGAATCAGCAGAAACTTCGACCGCAACGAACGATGCTTGGGAAAACAACGAGGTTAACGTGGATAAGCTTGAAGGTAAATTTGATTCTACTTTTTATTAAAGTCAGCCCGTAGCTTACACTATTGTACACAGATTGCAAGTAAAATAAATAAGATGGGTCAAATAGATTGGATAAATTGGAAAGTGGTGAAGTATAAGATAATGGAATTTAGGCTTCCTGGAGTCCTGTCCAGGGCACCTCAAATAATGCTGCGTTCTGAATACAATGCGGTATTATGAATTTTTTAGAGATGATCGGGTTCGTTGGCACCGGCCGGGGTGGGATGCAGTTCACTGATTGAACAATTTTGACAGTCTCTAAAATTCAGTTGCGCTGAAGGAGAAAAACTCGCTGCGCTCAAACAATTTCTCCTTTTAACCGCTTCTCTGCATTCAGAGCCTGTACAAAATTGCAATCAACGATTCACCCGCATCCAACCCCGGCCTATGTGGCAGATTCTAATCGGCCGTGACAATTTTATCTCACCTATGGGAATCTTAAAATAATATGCATATGCTATGCTAAGTTATCTATAAACCTCCCCGGTGCAAATGGTCAGACAGGAATGTTATTTTTCCATAAAGCTGATTTTTATATGGTGGGTATATACGGTTTCTGTTTATCATGATTATTTCGTGGGTTATCCTGTTAGGAATTGATAATTCTTTTAACAATACCATTGTAATCTCCATTTGTTTTTGGTAACCGATGAGGTGTTATCTTGTTTGTTAGAATTGAATGAAAGACAGAAAAAAACTGGTAAACATATTGTTAGCTATCAAGAGGAATAACCAATGATTCGAATAAATATAGAAGGTAAAGAGATAGCAAAATCGATTGTAGATCTATTCTCCCCCCTTACAGAAATAGCTGGCACAATAGGAGATCAAATTAGAATTTATCGAAATTTATCCGTTATCAGAACGCTCCAAAAAGCCAAAGCAAAAGCAGATAAAGAGAATTTAATATTAAAACCACCTCCTTTAAGATTCCTTATATCTTATTTAGAACAAGCATCGCTTCAGGACGAAGGTAATGAAAATTTGAACGAGCTTTGGACAAACCTCCTTCTCTCTGCAGCTACTGATTTCAAATCCGAGCATAATTTATTTATTCGTATCTTGAATGAATTATCACCAAAAGAAGCTTTAGCATTTCAATACATTACAAAAAGTCATGGAAGTAAACCTTATGATGGATTTTCTTTCGCTCATGTACAATACAGTTACTGGAATGATTCATATTTTTATATTGCAATAAGAGATTTGTTGTCGGAGTATAAAGGCCAAGATTTGCATGATATCGACCATAAACTATTTCATAAAAAGCTTTTAAAAAGGTACCAGACTCCAGGTTCTTTCATATACTATTTTTCCATTGGATCAGGAGAAATAAACAAATTCCCTCAAGAAACAGTGTTTACTCCTGGTCGATCAGATTTTGATAATTTATTTGAAGATATTTCATTTTCCTTATTGAAGAATCATGGTTTGATTGACGAATTTATTTCATCCGATTATTGGTTTGAAGATTTGGTCTATGATCTGCGAGCCTATTATTTAACACCGCTTGGCGAAAGTTTCTATTCTTCATGTATTAAAATTGATAGCTAACCATTCGTTGTAGCGGACTGCCAGGGGCGGCGTTGCCTTTCCTCTGGTTCCCTCCCTGCGGTCGGCAGCCCCTGAACTCAACCGTTCAAAAATCAACTTATTTATCTGACAACCTTCATCTAAAATATTTTTCCATAATAATCTAAATAAATATATAATTTTATTAAGGAGATGGGATACTGAAATTGCCTGGAATTATTTTGTTTAAATTTTTCTAAGGAGTTTTTGAAAAATAAGCAATGCCTGAGCCTGTGTAAATATGCTATTGCTTTGCTGTCTTGATACCATCAGCATTGGGCATTGAAGTTTGGGAATGCTCAAATCCTTTTAAAATCATCTGGCAGGCCATGTCAGTACCGCCCTGTTTTTTTTGAATATAGCTTTGGGCCTTTTGTTTCAACCCGGATCTTTCGACCGGGGTTTCAAGATGGCGGATCATGGTTTGTGCCACATTCTGGCTGTTTTTGCATTTGGTGACAAGGCCCAGGTTGAAAAGATCTTCTCCCACCCAGGCAAAATCATCCAAAAAGGGGCCGGTTATTGTGGGGGTGCCAAGAACCACAGGTTCAAGAAAGTTCTGGCCCCCTAAGGGGCGCAGGCTGCCACCCACAAATACGCTGGAGGCAACGCCATAGGCGGATCGTAATTCTCCGAAGGTATCCCAGAGGATGATGCCTGGGGTTGTGACCGTCGATGTGAGCTGTGATCTTAAGTGGAAGGAGAGGCCATGCTGGTTTAATCTTTTTTTCCAGGCATCCACCCTATGCATGTGCCTGGGAAAAATGGCCACTATCTGGCGGGGGTATTTGGTCAGCAGGTGTTCGAGAATCTCCAGGGCCTGGTTTTCTTCCTGTCTCCGTAGGGATGCCAGTATGGACAGAGGAAGGTTTTGGGGAATTATTTTTTTTATCTCCCTTATCCTTGAATGGTCGTCAGTGCCGGTTTTCATGAGATCAAATTTGATATTGGACATGGTGGTGATTTGGGCTTTGTCAAAGACCCGGGCATATTTTTTTGCGTCCAAGGGTGAAATGGCAAGAATATGATCCGGTGATAGCTTTGACCATAAGAAATCGGTCCATTTATAATGCCGGGCACTTTTCCTGGACAGCCTGGCATTGACAATGAAAATTTTGGTATGATTTTTTTTTAAATAATGGAGGAGGGCAGGCCAGATTTCGGTTTCAAGCAGAACCATTACCCTGGGATTAATACGGGTGACAGCCCCTTGGACGGCCTTGGGAATGTCAAAGGGAAACCAGTCAATGCAATAATCTATGCGGCTGCTGATATTTTTTTTAGACAGACCTGACGCCAGGATTTCCATACCCTGGGAGGTGGTGGAAGTTATCAAAATTTTTGTTTTATGTTTTGGTTTCAGGGAGGAGATCAGGGAAAGTGCGAGAAATGCCTCCCCTGCCGATGCCGCCTGTATCCAGATATCGGCTTTTTTAAGGTGGTTTGTTGTGATTCTTCTTTGAAAGGAGGGTTCAAGCCGTTTGTTTTTCTTTAAAAAAGGCAGGATAGCCTGCCACAGGATATTGTAAATTTTAAAAAAATTGGGTATAAAGGCACACGTTTTCATGGGGACCTATGCTCTCATGTTTTTTGATTATTGACAATACCTAGTGTCATTGGATGTATAATATGGGCAGATATAAATTGTAACTTATGGAAAATAAAAAAGTCAGTCTATCCAAATCCCGGCAAAAAGTGATTTTTAATCTTGTATCCAGATACTGGAAACGCCTTGCCATTGCGGCTGTTTGCATGGTTGTGGTGGCCGGGGCAAACGGGTCCATGGCCCTTTTGGTCAAGCCGGTCATGGATGATATTTTTATCGGCAAAAACAGGGAAATGCTCCTGCTCATACCGGGACTGGCGATTCTGGTTTTTATGCTCAAGGGACTTGGGTCCTTTGGATCTGAATATTTGATGAACTATATTGGGGAAAAGATTATTCGGTATTTTCGTGATTCCCTTTATGAAAAAATAATTGACCTGCCCATCTCTTTTATACATAAGGAGAAAACCGGGGTTCTCATGTCCAGAATCACCAATGATGTCAACATTGTTAAGGGCATGGTATCCACGGCTGTAATTAATATATTCCGGGATTTTTTCAGCGTAATAGCTTTTTTGTTTGTGATTTTTTACCGGGACTGGCAACTGGCCTGCGGGGCTTTTCTCGTGCTGCCCCTGGCATTTTATCCTATTCTTGTCTTTGGCCGGCGGGTGAGACGCTTTTCAACCGGTTCCCAGGAAACCATGGCAGACTTGAATTCTTTCCTCCATGAGACCTTTTCAGGGGCCAAGATCATTAAAATGTTCAGCCTGGAATCCTTTGAAAAAAGCCGGTTCAGGTCAAAAACAGAAGAATTGTTCCGGCTTGAAATAAAAAAAGTAATTGCCAAAGCCCTGTCTTCACCGGTAATGGAATTTTTAGGGGGCCTGGGTATTGCTTTTATTATCTGGTTCGGCGGCATGCGGGTGATAAACGGCACTTCCACTCCCGGCACCTTTTTTTCATTTTTAACCGCAGTCATGATGCTCTATGATCCGGTTAAAAAATTGTCCAAGCTCAACAACACTGTCCAGGAAGGGGTGGCAGCCGCCTCCCGGATTTTTGATATTCTGGAAGAGGAAGAGACCATCCAGGAAAAAAAGAACCCGAAGATTCTTGAGGGAACTGGTTTTGATCTGGTATTTGATGATGTGAGCTTTTCCTATGGTGTGGATGAGGAACCGGCATTGACCAATATCAACCTTAAGGCGGCCCCGGGCGAGGTGCTGGCCCTGGTGGGAATGAGCGGGGGAGGTAAAACCAGCCTTGTCAATCTTATACCCAGGCTCTATGATGTGAGTTCAGGACAGGTGAAAATCGGGGGTAAGGATGTCAGGGATCTGTCTGTTAAATCCCTTAGGGATAAAATTTCCATTGTGACCCAGGAACCCATTTTGTTCAATGAATCGGTGAGGGAAAATATCCGGTATGGGAAAATGGATGCCACGGAAGAACAAATTATCCGTGCGGCAAAGGCAGCCTTTGCCCATGATTTTATTTTAGGATTCCCCAAAGGGTATGATACCGTGATAGGGGAACTTGGCTCCCGGTTGTCCGGAGGAGAAAAACAGCGAATCTGCATTGCCCGGGCCCTGATCAAGGATGCTCCGGTGCTGATTCTGGACGAAGCCACCTCTGCTTTGGATTCCCAGGCGGAACAGATGGTGCAAAAAGCTTTGGAGAATCTCATGAAGGGTAGGACTTCCTTTGTAATTGCCCACAGACTTTCCACCATTGACTATGCTTCCCGGGTAATCCTGCTCAAAAACGGTTCCATTGCTGAACAGGGTACCCACCAGGAGCTGATGGCCTTAAAAGGTGCATATTATAACTTACAGTCCATGCAGGCTGCCAAGACAGCTAATTAATATAAATTAAACAATAAAAGGAGAATCACCATGGCAGTTTCCAAAGAATTATTGGAGATACTGGTCTGTCCCAAATGCAAGGGAGAGGTTGTTTTGACCCAAAAACAAGACGGGCTTGTGTGTGATGCCTGTTCCCTGTGCTATGAGATTAAGGATGATATTCCCATTATGCTCATTGAAGAAGCAAAGCCTTTATAAATATGAGCACTCCGAAAGCACCGGACCCGGCAAAACTTGTGATCTCAGTCTTTATGAAGGAAAAACATCTTTTTGACCAGATTTTTGATCGGCTTGAAGCAATTGCAGGACCCTGCGACCTTATTTCAAAATGGCTGGATTTTGATTTTACAGACTATTATTATAAAGAGATGGGATCTCCCCTGTACAGGCGGCTGATTGCCTTTAAACCCCTCATTGACCAGGAACAACTTGCATCCGTTAAAATTGCGACCAATGAGGTGGAAAAAGCGTGTTCAGATCAGGGTAACCGCCAGGTTAATATTGATCCGGGCTATCTATTGTCCTCCAGGTTTGTCCTTGCAACGGGAAAAGAGTATTCCCACAGGATTTATATCGGCAAAAATATTTACGCAGACCTGACCTTGATGTATACCAAACAAGGATTTAAAACCCTGGAGTGGACCTATCCGGATTATGCCTCGGGAGCGGTCACAGGGTTTCTTGAAAAGGTCAGGAAAAAGTATCTTCTGGATTTAAAGGAAAGGAAAATCAAATGATAAAAAGCATGACGGCTTTTGCAAAGGCATCCCATACCAAGGATTGTATTACAGCGGATGTGACAATTCGTTCCTATAATTCCAGGCATTTGGATTTTTCCATACACCTGCCCGAGGCCTGCCAGCCCTTTGAAGAAGAGGTTAAAAAATTGATTGGCAAAAGTCATGACCGGGGACGGATTGAAGTTCGGTTGAATTTTACTGATGAATCAAAGGAACCAGATCTTTTTGAGGTGGATGAGGCAAAGGCCCTGTCCTATTATTCGGCATTAAACAGGGTGAAGGATACTCTGAACCTGACCTCTGATATCTCCCTGGACAATATTCTGGCTGCAAGAAATATTATAATACCGGCCCAAAGGCAGATTGATACGGACCTGCTGGGGGAGGTGGTATGCACTGTGGTTGAAACAGCCGCCAAAGAGCTGGATCTCATGCGCCGCCAAGAGGGTGAAAATCTTTTCCAGGACTTAACTGACCGCATGGATTATATTGAAGGACGTATGGAGACCCTTGGCCAGGAGGCTGAAAAGATTCCCGGAGTTTATAAAAACCGGCTAATGGAACGGATCACTAAGCTGACTTCTGATGCCGACGGCATTGATCCGGTACGGCTGGCCCAGGAAGTGGCTGTTCTGAGTGATAAAAGTGATGTGTCCGAGGAAATCGTCCGCCTTGGCAGCCATATAAGCCTGTTTCGGTAAGTCATGGACAACGACGAATCCCAGGGAAGAAAACTTAATTTTCTGATCCAGGAATTTAACAGGGAATTTAATACCATTGGGTCCAATGCCGGTAATGCCGTATTGTCCCACATGGTGGTGGACCTGAAGTCTGAACTGGAAAAGATCAGGGAACAGGTTCAGAATATTGAATAAATTTATATTGAATAACCATCAACAGCAACACAAGGAAATTATATGGAACAGGTTCTTTTAACTATTGGTTTCGGAAATACCGTGGTGGCCGAACGGGTGGTGGCAATTTTATCCCCTAATTCATCACCCATGAAACGGGTCAAGGATGAAGCAAAGGAAGCCCGGAGTCTCATAGATGTTACCCACGGCAGAAAGACCCGGGCTATTATTATTACGGATAGCAACCATGTGATCCTGTCAGCCATCCAGGCAGAAACCGTAGCCTCCCGTTTTGAAGCCCTTATGAAAGACCAGGAAGAAAAAGCCAAAGAGCAGGCCAAATAAGACAAAATTATCTAAATCAGGGCAGATAAAATGGAAAAAAATGGAAAACTATTTGTGATTTCTGCTCCTTCCGGAGCTGGGAAAACCACCTTGATCGGGAAGGTGTTGGAAAGGTTTCCCCAATTGTTCTATTCAATTTCCCATACCACCAGAAAACCCAGAAAAGGGGAAATTCATGGGGAAGATTATTTTTTTATAAACAAAAAAGAGTTTCAAACCAGGATAACCCAAGACCGATGGATTGAGTGGGCAGAGGTCCATGGGAATTTTTACGGTACATCCGAAGATTTTATAGCAGAAAAACGGATCAAAGGTGACAGCATCCTTTTGGACATTGATGTCCAGGGGGCAAAACAGATAATGGATGCAGGCCTCTCCCTGGTGTCTATCTTTATTATGCCCCCCTCCATTGAGATTCTTCAACAACGCCTTGAAAACCGGGGGACTGATTCCGACGCCGTCATCTTACGGCGCATGGAAAATGCAGTGTCGGAAATTGGTCAAAA
>DAOWDR010000198.1 GCA_030638935.1 Desulfobacteraceae bacterium
CCCTGGAAATTACCCCCAATGGTTAGGCTGGATACCTTTGTTGCGCTGGAGTTAACAATTCCGTCTTCTGCGATAATGACAACATCACCGTCAATGGTCCCGGTTACCTGCCCTTTAATAATCAATTTTCCGGTGCTGGAAATGGACCCGTCTATTTTAAGCTCTTTATCAATGATTGATAAATTTTTCCTGTCTTTTTTCCCCACTGTCTGTCTCCTCGCATGCTTATGATTGGATGTCTATGTAAATCCTACCGACTTCATTTCCCGCAAGTGTGGCCACCACATAATAATGCCTGCCTTTTTTCTCCAGTGAATACCTCGGAAGAAGGACGTTGGCTCCGGTATCAATAACGTACCCCCTGTCTTCACCCGTGTTTATACTATTATTACCTACAAAACCTTTAAAATTCACCACATATTCCGAGGGGTCTATATCACCGGTAATAATATCTTCGATAATCAATTTATCCCCATATTGAATAGTCACATGGCTGTAATTTTCTGCAATAACGGTGTTTCCATTGATCTTTAGTTTATATTTAATACCGTCTGCCTTTTTTGATTCACTCACAACAGGTTCCCGGCTTTTATCAAGCCCTTTGCCAGGTACTTTCTCCTTAAAATCCAAAAAAACACTACCACAGGCATAAAAATCCTTTTTCGCCTCGATCCGGGTGGGTTCATTAATGATCAATTCCTTTTTCATATCATTAAATTCATTCCCCGCCCCCAGAACATCCACACTCAATCCTCGTTCATAGTTTGCCACAATATCATGGACCTTGATCGTATCCCCCCTGTTAATTTGCAGGCGCTGCATCTTTCCTACAACAAGGGGAATGGAGTCATTGACAGAAATGATCATATACAGCATTTCCGGTTTTTTTAAATCTATGCCGGGCGTCTGGGGCAGAATATCCAACATAGCCATAAAACCGTTAATGGCATAAATATGCTGCCTCACCTTCTGTTCCAGGGGCAGCGCTTTAGCGGATTCAACTCCGAATGCCGGTATTTTGCATACGTTAAAGGCATAATAACTAGCAGACCTGCGCTGTTCCTTATGGCTGGTATCTGGGTGATTTGTCCTGTGATTGTTAAAATGAAAATGATAAAACTCATCTTCGATATTCTTATTAATTTCATCAATAACCTGTTGAGCCATGGCCTCAAGATTTACAGGGGCACGATTCCCGCCCGGATCTAAAATCGAGTCATCTGAAATAATCGATTGCCCATATTTTTTGGGATTTCTGTCAGGACTCTCCCAGGTTTGTGAATAAAAACCTGATCCCTCATGAAGATTCAGAAAACAATCACTCTCGCAAATGAGCTTTTTAAGAACATCCACCACCTTTGATTCATAATTTAGAGTGGAATCATCCATGAATTTTCTATTCATGTCCTGGTTAATCTGTCTTTCATTTTTTAATATGGAAGGGAAATTTGCCCTTGGCACAACAATGAGGTTTCCCTTTTCAAGGGAAAAATCAGCATAGGAATCAGCGGCCAGAAAACCGCCAGGCTCATCCCCTTGAATTCCACCGATGATCAATAAAGTTTTTCCCGGTTTAGAACCAAATATTCGGTACACATTCAGTTCATTTTCCTCTCCCTGAAAAAAAACCGTATGGGTCCTCTGCCCGGACATGGAAACCGAGCTGGTCAGGAGAACAATAAAAAATCCCGTAAAGAGAACAATTCCGGCATTTAATATGGATTTCATAAACTGGGTTCTTCCTCGGTAATATCTATGAGGCTTTCAAACATAAGCTCCCCATTTTCATTAAAGATATATATGGCCGCTTTTTTAAAAAAATCAGGCCCTGCCTGGTTTTCAATTCTAAATTTCACCGGTTTAAAATGTGCAATTGAAAAATATTGTCCCTTCCTATGCTTTGAGGGAACTCCTTTTAACAATGGAACCTCCGGGACCACCAACCAGTCTTTCCTGGAATTATTTCCAGGTTTAAGAATTGTAAATATTCGCCCGGAGACACCTCCAGGCTGATCTGAAATATTTCTGATGTCAAACCGTACGAGTAGATCCCCCTCTGCACCATCACGGGTAACGGAAAATTTTTCTATGGCAACTATATGTTGACCCCTAACCTTGGATTTTAATACCGGCTGACCTAAATTTTCTTTTTCCTTTGCCGCAATAATCTCAGCTATGGGAGTCAGCCCATTTTGCTTGGAGTCTGCCTTGGCTACTATAGCAACTTTTGGTGCATTCACACTCCCAGGATCTGGCTTTTCCTTGATTCCAGGTTTTTTTTCTATTGCCGTTGTCATGGGCAACTCTGCCGATGCGGCGGCCTTGGTTTCAATCCCTGGTTTTTTACCTGAAATAACAAGTCTTGCCATTAAAACTTCTTTTTCATTGATTAAATCATCAACATTTTTTTTCAGCCCGATCAATTCACTTTTAAACAATTTATTTTCAAGGGCCTGATTAGAAAAAAGATAATAAAACCCACTGGCTGAAATAAAACTGACAAGGCTGGTCACAAAAAGAATATAGACAAGCACCTTAAGGTGTCCGGCCGGTTTAATCTCCCCGAAATCGTCTACAATCAGGATTCTTTTTTTTCTGCTTTTTCTATATGGAGACGGTTTTAACTGGGTTATTTCTTTTTCCAGTTCTCTCGAGATATCTTCCATAATCCACCTCTCCTCACAAATTTAAGATGTTTTGTTCCCTGGGTTGAAAAACTGCTGGACTCGTAATTCTGGAAAAAACTAACTTCACAGCTATTTTCCTTTTTAGTCATTTTAAAATCCCTGCCTGTCACTGTTATATAACTATATTTTTTAGAAAGTTGTCTTTTCCGATTAACCCAGGCTTTTTTTCCAAGCCCATCCGAATAAAAATCATCTGCATAAAACCAGGCATAGGCATTCATATCTTTTGAGGACCATGCTGTCAGCCATTTCTGAATCGTTTCAATGGCAGAGGCTTCCCTGATTGTATAGTTTACAAGTTTTTGGGCTGCAGCAATAAAAGACTGATCAATTGTTTCATAATCTTTTGACTTTTTCTGAATTATATCTCCAACGATTTTATATTCGGGACTGAACTCCTCCAAAAAAAATTTCCGTTTCCCAATCAAAATTTCTTTGTTTCCCGAGGACAATATCAAATCGAACAATACCACTACAATCTCTTTGTGGGCATAAATACCGACATTGTCCGTTTGAACCGTTAGCAACACCTTGTCCCTCTTGGATTTCTGCCTTAACTTTAGCCAGGTCTCCCACCAGGAAATATCCGGCACATATTCTTCTGAATAAAAATCAAGATATTGGTGATAACTGCCGGTTTCAATGGACCGGACCCAGCCGTCCAATATCTTGCGGACCTGTTTTTCCCGACCTGCCAGTATTTTGGAATCTGTTGTGACAATTTTTTCAAC
>DAOWDR010000380.1 GCA_030638935.1 Desulfobacteraceae bacterium
CAGGCTGCCAAAAAAACCCGCAAAATATTCACTAACAGGATAAACACCTTCTATTGCATGAGCTGTGGAGTTGGCATATACCACATAAAACGTATTCATCCCTAACAAACTTACCATAAGCAGTCCGATCAGGCTCAGGGCTACATTTGCATCCATATGCGATATATGTTTCATCTCGATACCTGAGAATCGCTTAATATGCATAAACAACCTTCTGAATAGAAATGCAAATATCATGATCAGGATAATAAAGGCAAAGACATTGACCAGGGGGTGTACCGGCCCAAGGGTAACAAAGTCACTTTTGGAAATTAATGAGTCGGCATAGGCCTGGACCATAAAAAGTTTTGGATAAAAAATACGCCATGGCGCAGGAGATGCCCCGGCTGCTGAAGGAGCGATTGCCGTGAATATTTCACTGCTTAACAATCGGTATCCGCCGTCAGAAACAAATCCTATACCTAGGAGCCCGATTGCAAACAAGGCGGAGATAAAATCCGGCATAAACAAAGACAACAAACATACTGCCGCCACAATAAAAAGAAGATTTACCGAACAAACAATTGAAGCCCCAATATATCCCAGATTAACGTCATTGGTTTGGGACCAGATAATCAAAGACAGGGTTAAATGTAAAATAAGCATAAATCCTGAAGAGAGCAGCCATGTCCCGATTATTCTACCCAGCATATATTCCCATCGATTAACGGGTCTTGAAAGAAACATCTGAACAGAACCATCGTTTTGATCCCTGGTGATAATTCTCATTGATATCATCGAAACCATTAAAAGCATTCCCATAACGATTACCTGGAACATAATTCGAGAAAGGCGCAATATGCTCTCAACCTGCTGACCGTTAATCACATAATCTGCGGAATAACACCCCCGGGTTAGAAAAAGAAGCCCCATTGACAAGCCAAGAAGAAGATAAAAACTTTTGGCTTTCATCTGGTCAACAATCGTATAATGTGCAATTTTAAAAAATATTTTCATTTTCATTTCATTTTTCATTTTGGGTTACATGTTTAATAAAAACATCTTCAAGACTTTCACCCTGGGACACGATAGCGTTAATTGAATCCTTTGCGACTATTTTGCCTTTGTGTATAATCGCAGCCGTATCACATGTTTTTTCGACCTCTGACAGCAGGTGTGAGTTCAGGACAATTGTTATTTCATGACGCCTGAGGGCTTCAATAATGTTTCTAATATCCCTGATGCCCATGGGGTCCAGGCCGGAAACCGGTTCATCGAGGATCAATAGCTCCGGGGTGCCCAGCAGAGCACCGGCAACCCCGATTCGCTGCTTCATTCCCTTTGAATAGCCACTGCTTTTTTCCTTTTCTCTTCCTGACATGGATACAACTTCCACGACTCTTTCAACTTCAATCCTTGCTTTTTTTCCGGATAATCCAATGAGAAATGCATGACGAAGCAGATATTCAAAACCTGAAAGGTATGGGCGGATCATATGATGTTCTGCTATATATCCAACATTTTTCCTTGCCCTTGTTTCAGAAGAGGGGACCCCTTTAATTAAGATTCTACCGGAAGTTGGCTGAAGAAATCCCAACAGCATTTTGATAATGGTTGTTTTGCCGGCTCCATTTGGTCCAAGCAATGCAAAAAATTCACCTTTCTCAATTTGGTATGAAACATCATCAACCGCCTTTAGGTCACCAAATTTTTTTGTAACAGCATCCAGTACAATCATTATACCACTCATTTATATGTTTTAATTTATCTGCCCTTTGTTCTGTCGGGTATTCACAAAAGTTTTTATTATTGCTGAGAAGAAATACAACAAAATTTGGTTATCTTCCATAGAAATTAAAAAAAAATTGGCTTGGCCTTTTTTGGGGAAAATATGGAAAACCTGATTTTTATGGAAAACTTGGTAATTCTAAAACCCTTGATTTAAAACATTTTGGCGTGTATAAATTGGGACCCTAGGACAAATCAACATTTTTGAAGATTAGAAACATTATGACAACATCGACAGAAGAATCATTTGATTTTTGGAATGATCATTCCCTTGAATTCCTCGAAATGGCCATGAAACGGGACTACCAGGAAAGTGTCCAGGCACCTGACGGATATGGAAAGAATGTCAGGGATTGTGGAGATGCCGTTGAATTCTATTTGATGGCAAAAAAAGAACAACTAACATCCATTTCCTATGATATTCAGGGCTGCCTTTTTTCCCATGCATGTGCCAATACTATTATAAAGCTGGCCCTGAACTCAACCATTGAACAGGCAAGAAGTATCAGGCCTGAAGCTATAGTTGATTATTTAAAAACCCTGCCTGCAAAAGAAAGTCATTGCGCCGCCCATGCCCTGGAGGCATTTAACCGTGCATTAGACAGTATTATTGGATTAGATTAAGGGGTCTTATTTATATATCGGCCAGGCGCCGGTCATACATGGAGCCCACCCCGTATTCATCCCGTCGCATAAATTTATCCAGTGAGGGGCCAATGAGCTGCATTTCCGTATTTTTTTGCTGGACCTCCTGGGCAATTCTCATTTCCTTTGTGCAGCCGGTGCTGTAGGTTGAGTCCTTTCCAATCCATTCCGGGGGAACTTTTTTGTTCATCAGGGCAAAGCTTGCAGTAATATCGTCTGCTGTCTGGAACCTCCAGATATCTATATAACCGCTTGTCTGGACAATTTCCCACATGTACATGAGATCATCAGCATCCATGCCCGGTTCATAATATTTGGAAGGGTTGATGATAAACAGGTCGGCCGATAATTGGTTTAAATTTTGAATAAAGAGTCCCATGATTTCTTTGGCCACATCAATCTTGCCGGGTATGGACCCAATGATGCCGCTGTAAAACATTACTGTCATGTTACGGGCCTTGGCTGATTTCATCTGATCTATGATTTTGTTTGCCTTTTCTTCAAGATCGGTGTGGGAAAAATTTATAAAATCAGGGTGCCGGGGTTTAAAAGAGATAGACAGCCCTTTTTTTTCCTCACTGATATTGATGATGTCCCTGGTGAATTGAAAATGGGTGTTGATCAAACGGTTTTTTTGTTCATTGCCCCTTGAGATCACACAGTCTACCTCTTTGAAAATCCGGGAAAAGGTGGTGGATGTCAGCAGAAGATTCAATATTTCCTTGGTGCCGTCGGATATCACATAGATATTTTCATCCTGTTTGAGGCGCTGGACAAGTTTATTTTTGCCGATGGTTTTTTCATGGATAAAGTGGGCAGTTTCAAGGGCTTTCGCCAATATCGGGTCTGTCCTGGTATCGGTCAGGGATATTTTTTTGAAAAACGGCGTTTCTTTGACTGCTAGAATAACAATGTGACCCAGTTCAGCTAAAAATCTGGCAATGAAAATATCCACCACCACAGCTCCTGATTCATCCACGAGCCAGAGAAATTTGCTTTTCGGGGTGTGGATCAGTTCTGTCAGACGATTCATTCCATTTCCAGTAATTCGGGTTTTGAAGATATCTCTTATTTGGAATAAATTGGGGATTTTAAAACTTTTACACTTCCATAAATGTGGTGCGGACAAGAGGCTTAATAGTCTGTGAAATTCAATTTCCTTAATTTTTTCCCTAAGTTCATACAGGGACAGGTTGTCGATATCTTCTATGGAACCGTTTATCTGGTTTAAGGCTTTTTTAAATGTTTCAGAGGTTAACAGTTTTTGTACCCGGCTGTTTTCCTTTTTCTTTTCATCGGAGCAGGGGTTTTC
>DAOWDR010000250.1 GCA_030638935.1 Desulfobacteraceae bacterium
AGAAACAGGAAGCCCGGCGTTCTCCATGATAGATGCATCATCTGTCCCGCAGAAACCAGTGGCACTGGCATGCTCAAATGCTTTTATGACAAGGTCAAGGCGAAATACCTGGGGAGTTTGGGCGGCAAAAAGCAAATCCCGGTCAAGGGTTTTTGAAATTTGCTCCCCCCTGACTTTTTTTACTGTATCGGTAATTTTCACAGCAGGAATACAGGCCCCATTTAGAATGGCCTTGGCAATGCAGTCATCAATTAATGTTTTATCAATAAAGGGCCGGACCCCATCATGTATCAGTACAATGGTTTTGTTAAAAGTTTCGGACATGCAGGCTTTTCTTAAACCGTTAAAAACAGATTCCTGGCGGGTTATCCCGCCATTTACTAAATGAATGGGGGTCTCAAAGCCAAAGGGTTCAATGATAGAACTAGTGCAAAAGCCCCTATCAGCGGCTGGAAGAACCAAAATAATATCATCAATTTTTTCATGGGATTCAAAGGCTTTAATGGTCCTGGTTAGAACAGGAATCTTGTCCAGTTTAAGATATTGTTTTTTTTGTTGGGACTGCATGCGCAACCCTTTGCCTGCAGCAACAATGATGGCAATATGTCTGAAAGGATTCATCTAATCCATATTTAACTTAAATAAGACAATTCATTTGGCAAAGGAATTCCCTTGCCCATATGATCTTCACCATAGTTTACATTTGCCAGGATAACAAGATCATTCAATGCCCTTGAATCGCCTGTAAAGGCAACTATCTCGATCTCTTCCTTTTTAATCTTGCCCCCGGCCCATTGTATATCTAAAACAGATGAGGCATCAAAGGAATCTTCTCCTACTTGCAGTTTTACCTCTCCACCGTAATGCTGTACAATCTTAGCCACCAAAAGACTGGGGCGGCTGTGAAATCCCCTGTCTTTTGGGATGCCCACATTGATTGTGGATGTTTCCATGTTTTCATTTATTATTCTAAAGGCCACTTCCTTACCAGAGGATAAAAATTTAGCTGCGTAAAAGAGACAAAAATTTACCGCCCGGTCCAAAAGAAGGTCCCTGTCAATTAACTCGGACAAGCTAACACTAATGCTTTTGTATACATCTTTAAATCCGACGTCATATAAATGGCGCTCATAAAAATGTAACAACCGGCCCATGACCTGTAATATATGAAAGACAATGGAAAAATGGCTGCGGAGTTCATCTAAAATAATATTTTCCGATGAGGATTCTGTATTTACCACATAGGAATCAAATGAAGATTGAATATTATGAATCCTCATTTCATAGTTGCGGACAATCACTTCATTAATTTTCCCGGGAACCAGCTTATTGATTTTTTTTAAATCATATCGTTCATAAAAGGAAAATTGTTCAAAGTCTTTGATCACCTCAAGAAATTCACTGGCAATCCGGGTTAGATTCTCTTTTTGGTTATCTTTTGCATTATAATCATCTATGTTATGGTCCAGATGCTGGGTGGAAGAAATTCCGGGAAAATAAGTCAGGTCATACCCGGTTTTAGGAATGGTGATATCCAGGCGTTTTGCTTCTTCTAAAATGACCGGTACGGCAAGCTTCAGGGAATCCTGGATGATCCTTAGTGTATCCAGGGCCTCTACTTTAAACATATCCCGGTGTTCATTTCCAAGGCTGTAAAACTTAAACCTGTTCAACACATGGCGCTGGGAATAACAAGCAAGGGAAAGATGTCTTATACTTGCGCTCAACTCACGATAAAAAACCCATTCCTTATTCTTTTTGGCCCCGTGAAAGTCCAAAAAGTCTTCAAGAATATGTGAGGTGGTTATGAGTTTGGAATAAAGCTTTTTTGTAAAAAGATAATCGTCGGATTCAATATTATTGATAAACATTAAACATTTTAAGTACTCAAAGGAAAAAATATTTGCCTTTTCCTTAAAAGAAATATCACAGGTAAGACTCATAGATAACTATCCGGTTGAATAAAATCGGTTTAAAAAATTGGTTTAAAAAAAATTTCGGTCTGACCGTCCAATAAGCCGAATCCTGTCACCCGGGCCGGTTACCCTGCCACGGGCCAACGATCATTCATCTGGGATACATGTTGCCATGCACCTCATGCAACCTACCCGGAAACT
>DAOWDR010000411.1 GCA_030638935.1 Desulfobacteraceae bacterium
GGAAGATCAATGGCAGAGGCAACCGGAAACCGTCCCCTTGAATAGGCAAGCACTGTCATTCCGATATCTGCGATTCCCTGAACAACACCGTCATAGGTTTGGGGAGCCTTGGTCAAAGTGCCGGCTGGAAAATAATTTATGGCAATTTCTCCGCCTGTCCTTTTTTTTACTTCTTTGCACCAGCTTTCAGCCAATTGGCTCTGAATGTGGGTGGGAGGGAAAAAGTTTGCGTAGGTGAGCTGTGTTTTTGCCGATGCATTGATTGCAAACAATGAGCAAATGCAAAAAATCAAAAAAGCCGGGATGGTAATCCTCTTCATTTTGTGACCTCCTAAAAAAGTTTGTATTGGAGCCAAAATTTACTTGGAACCCGTATTGTGAAAAACTATACTGAGTGGTGCTATGCCGGGAATTTCACCTCCTTAAATCTTAGAGTAAATTAATAGTGCTATAATGTAACTATATATCAGCTATAATAAACAACTATATTTAAAAGGAAGAAACCCTGTCAAGGAAAAAGTTGGGTTTGGAAAATAAAAGAGGGATAAAGATAGTTGACAGATCAACTAACCTTTGAGAACAAACGATTTTGAGTGTTTTGAAATAAGAAGCAGGGCAGAGCTTATGGTTACAAGACGGCTGCATAGTAGCCGTGAAAATGGCTTGCTTTTTTGGGTCTCTAAGGGGACGAAAATGTGGGGAGCAAAATTTTTAAAACGCAGTTATTAGTTGACATATCAACTAATAATTAATTGAGTTTGCCCAGTAACTCCTTAATTTTTTATTTGTTTTTAAACTTATGGCTATTAAAATTAACCTTTTTAGATGACCATTTATACTAAAACCGCAAAAAATGGGAATATTATTTTTGGTTGATCCCATGGTATTGGCCCAGGGCTATCCTAGGGATGGATTTGGATATAAATATACCCGCCCCGTCCATAACCAAAATGTTTGAACACATGATTATAATGGGTGGAGATGCCTTTGTAAAAGGTGTCAAAGGATATTTGGTAGGGGTGGGGCTGGGAAGGGTCCACATCCAAAAGGGTGACCTTTTGGGTATCCGGGTCAAATCCCCCCACAGGAGAGATATGGGGTATATTAAGGTCCTGGACAAAGCAGCCCTGGTCAAAGTGGGCAATGATCATGCAATTCCCCTGGGTTTCAAATTGTCCAAGCCTGGACAAAAGGATCTTCCGGATGGTCCTGGAAGCTTCTTTCCCGGCCTTGGCCTGGACAATTTCAAAGGAATGGTAATTGATTTCATAGGCATCCAGGCTGGCTTTTACTACCTGGCCCAGCACTTTTAAGGGGAGCCCCCGGCGTCCCTTATACCCGTCGGCTCCCATCCTTTCTTTCCAGTGTGAGGTTCTTACCTTTTTAAGGATCTGCTGCTGGGTTATGGGCTCCTGGTTCACGGGGTTGGTTTTTTCCAGCATGGCGTTGACCACAGATACCACCGAGGCCACAGAACATGAGGATTCGTGGAATTGTTTGACATGGTGGCGGAACAAGGCGTTCTTTAAAGGGTTTTCTGTCTCCTTATAAGGGGTGGGAATATAGTTGGCCCGATTCTTCCCAAAGGTTCCGGTTCTGGTTGTTTTATGGAAAAAATATCTCAGATAAAGATAGCTGCGCATGATATATTTTAATACAAGCATATCTGTTATTCACCTGCCGGAGTTTAATTCTGAATTTTCCATCAATAATCGGTTCAGCTCTTTTTTTGTCAATGGGGTTTCATCATTCTTTTGCATCCACGGTTTTATTTTCACTGATGGATTATAGATATTTTAACCCGTACTTGCAATTGATTTTTAGTTGCAAAATTCATCCATGATGGATAAAAAAGATCAGGGCTAAAAGGCAGACTATATGCCTGTTTAACTATAATATGCATAAAGTGTGGAGGTATCCATTTGAAATATACTGAAAAAAGGAGCTGTCCTCCTGATAGATCCAAAGAAGTTAGTTCTGATTCAGCTCATCCATTGGCTGACTCCTTTGGGACAGCAGCCTATGGCGGAGAAGGATGGTCTCCACGTATTCGAACCCATGGGCAGGAATTAGGCGATTTGTGGGCAGACTGCGGCATTGACAGTGAGTGGGGAAAGCTAAAGACAGTTTTGGTTCACCGGCCGGGCAGGGAGATGGAGATTCCGGCGGATAAAGCCAATGAACTTCAGTTTGCCGAAATTATTGACCTTGGGAAAGCCAGGGCAGAACATGATTACATGGTTGAGATCTACCAAAAAAATAAGGTGGATGTCCATTTATTGGAATCCAATCCCGCCATGACACCCAACCAATTGTATTGTGCTGATCTTTTCGCCATGACCCCCCAGGGGGCCATCCTTGCCAGGCCAGCTTCCACGGTCCGGGCCGGGGAAGAAAGATGGGTGGCAAAAACATTGGGGAATCTTGGAATACCAATACTCAAGGTCTTTACCGGAACTGCCACCTTTGAGGGAGCGGATCTCATGTGGGTGGACCCCAGGACCGCTGTAGTTGGTCGGGGCCTTCGTACCAACCAGGAGGCCATTGACCAGATCACCTCCCTGCTGTCCGGGATGGGAATCACCACCCTGGCATTTGACCTGCCCTATGGTTGCATGCATTTTATGGGCATGCTCAGGGCGGTTGATAAAAATTTGGCTTTTGTCTGGCCCCGGCGAACCCCCCATGGTCTGGTAACTATTCTCCAGGAACATGGATATAGGGTCCTTCCCTTGCCGGACCTGGATGAGGCCACGGCCAACATGGCCTTTAATTTTGTAGTGCTGGGCAAAAAAAAGATCATGCTGGCGGCAAAGAATCCTAAAAGTCAGGCCTTTTATGAGTCCCTGGGAGTGGAATGTATTTCTACCCCCGTGGATGAACTCAGGAAAGCCAATGGTGCAATGGGCTGTATGACCGGAATTTTGTGCCGGGAAACATCTGGTGGGTCGGAATAGGGATCTGGCCGTGAAAGCTGGAAAAGCCCATTTATCTATTGGGAATCCATACCACACGGTTTATTGGCTGCTGCCGACAGGCCCCCTATTTTTCAGGAATGGTATGGGTGGTTTGGTTCAGTCTCAGGCAGAATCTGCCATCTACTTCTTCCATGTGTCTGGATAATTTGATAAGGGCATGTTGGGAAAATTTGATGCAGTGTTCAGGGGTCTGAAGATAAAGACTATCATTTTGTGTAAACAATTGTCCAGGATCAAGGGGCATGACCTCCGTGGTGTTCAAGGTCATTATATATTTTTTTTCTAGGGATATATCCACCACAAACAGAGCCGTGTCCTCGTGGGGAAAATAGACCTTTTCTTCAACTTCATCAGTTGCCTGGGAGAGGTAGTATCCCAGGTCATCCTTTCGTATGGACAGGTTGAAATGCCGGATGATTTTTGGATGCTCAAATTTTCCGTGCTCATTGTGCCAGGCTCCGTTTTTGTCCATCCAGAACACGGCTTCTTCCCTGGGGACGATGATGCATTTTATTTCTGATGCCATTGCGGCAATTCCCTTTTAAGAATTTATTAATGTTTTTCTTATTATCCCAAAATCAGTTAGATGACAACAGGAAAAGATCCAGTTGTCAGGGTGGTCGCATGTAGATTTTGATTTGACTGAAAATTTTTTCCAGTATAAGGCTGGTGATGATTTTAATTCGAGGAATACATTGAGTAGTTCAAGGATTTAAATTATAGACGTCGTTGGCATCGTTCCGGCAGTGGCGGGGGAAGGTACTCCATTTCATTCTCACCGGACGTCCGTGTCCGGTTCCGAGGCAAATGGTCCCTATACTGCATCCATGCGCCCCGGAACCATTTAAATCCATTCCGCACCTCCCCCAGCCACTGCCTCTGCCCCAACAAAGTCAAAACTATAGCCCATTCCAAAAATTTCTCGATAATCAAAAACAATTCTTCTCTGCCACAAGATATGGTATCTGAATTAAATGGAAAAACTGAGCTTATCGTTGCCGCGGACCACAAAGGGCTCACACCCCGTACTAATGATGCTTGGTACATCTTGCCAGACCAAAGTTATGGCCTTTTTAGGTGAAACGATGTTTGAACAATTTAAAAAGCAACAAGATGCTGGGAGACTTTCTCCTGAAGTACAATGCGAGTTAGGCATCATATCCAAATAAAATCGTCCAAAAATCATTCATTATAGCAAAGAATATCAACGGCCCATTTTTCAATCCCTGTAATTCGATGGATTGACTCTTCAATTATTGTCATGGCCTTTTTTGTTAGTTTCACACCTTTGGAATAGTTCTTTGTAAAAAAATTAACGACGGGGAAATTCCCATTCCACACCATTGTTCTGGCCAATCCTAATGTTTTTTGGACACTATCAAGCAATTCTCCATTCCAATGATTTTCCAAGCGACCCCAAACACGTTCAATTGGATTATATTTACTGTGATATGGAGGATAGTAGGCCAGGCTGATATTCACGGAATTATTTTTACAAAAATCAACAATACGCTTCATAAACTGGCTTCTTCGGCTGTTATTTTCCGGCCCATTATCCATATTTAGCACCAAAGTATGTGGATTGTATTTTGCTTTTATCGACGGCCATAGGTGCTCAAGGGCATCGATCATAAAGTCTGCAGTAATGCCGCTCTCTGAAAAATAAAAGAAAATTTCATCCATTGCTGGAATGGATATACCAAAAAGCTTTAGTGTTGTTTCCGGTTCAAAGTCATGATCCCACGCCCTGAGGCCATAACGATTATAGCCTCCCCGTGAGAATGGCCCCACTTTTATTGCAGCCTTTGCATCCATAGAAAGCCTTAATACACCTGACGCCGAATCTGCTAACCTATTAATATTATGTACATAACCAAATATTTCATTTGTCTCTGGAATTTTTTTTGGGTCTACATTTGGCAACTTTCTTTAATTGATATCCGAGTTTATTCATCTTTCTGTTGATCGTGACTACAGAAGGAATGTCATCGGATGGATATCCTTTAAATTCAATCAGCCGATTGTGGACTTCTTTGGCCGTTAACGGAGAATATAGCTGAGTGGATTTAAATGTAGGATCTGTCTGGCAAATAGGTTCCATAATATCCTTAATATCGTCGAGCAGAGTGGGGAATTTTTCTTCCGATAGTTTACGTCCTCTTCCGGCAAAATTATCAACACAGACAATTCCTGACTGCATTTCTTTCATCCCTTTCCGGATAGTGTCACGGTTCCAGCCAAGTTCTTTTAGTGCCTTTCGCTGTCCTCCTTTTCCCATAAGAGATACAACTCGGGCCATGAACTGTCTTTTTTTTGTGCCTTTTAATTCCGCACGAGTCTTGTTTAAAAAGGATTTTATTTCCGGAGTTAAGTTAGTCAGATGATCTTGATGCAATTGTGTATGGTGTTTCATGAAAGCACTCTCTTTTTTATAAGTTTCCATGATTACCATACATATCCAGGGCCCGGTTGTCTACCATTTTATACTAAGGGCGGTTTATTTTTGATACAGAGCCTAAATAAAGGATAGAACGATCCTATAATGAAAAATT
The DNA here is from genome assembly GCA_030638935.1 of Desulfobacteraceae bacterium. GTDB lineage: Bacteria > Desulfobacterota > Desulfobacteria > Desulfobacterales > Desulfobacteraceae > NBML01. The sequence goes on from DAOWDR010000411.1 coordinate 5,531, forward strand.
ACAAAGAAATAGATCTTTCGCAGAATAAAACATATTCTGCCAATGACCGTGTATCTAAAGTCACATTTGATAAAGGTTCTACCATCTATCAACCGAGCTCTTCATTTAGAAAATTTTTAAACAGCCTGCCATCACTATTAAAAGCGGAAGATCTTCGTAATGTTGCCAAAGCAGTTGTTAAAGCAAAAAAGTTAAAGAAGCCTATTATTGTAATGATTGGAGGACATATCATAAAGACCGGATGCTCTCCACTACTTATCAATTTAGTCAGCCAGGGCTTTATCACCCATGTAGCATCCAACGGATCTGCAGCCATTCACGATACAGAACTGGCCCGTTTTGGCCATACTTCC
>DAOWDR010000643.1 GCA_030638935.1 Desulfobacteraceae bacterium
ACAAGCACGTCTTCGAGTTTATCGAAATCAACACTGGTCTCTATGGTAATATCCTGAAACAACTGGGAATGTGTTTTTTTAACATCCAGGATCCTGCCTATTTTCAACCCCTTGGAAAATACCTGATCAAGCCCGGATGACACAATCATTTCACCCGCCTTTATTTCATCCTTTCTCAGGGCATAAACAAAGGTACATCTGTCCTGATTATTTCCCTTGACCATTCCCCTAACCCGGGTATTTTGAACCAGGGCATCCACTGCAGAATTACGATCCGTGATCAGCAGCACCCTGGAATAATTGTTGGAGACTTTAATAATCTGACCAACAATCCCTTCTGAAACCAGAACCGGCGAGCCTTTAATAACTCCGTCCGCATCTCCTTTGTCGATCATAATAGTCTTGAACCAGGGAGATGGATCCCTTGCAATTACCTGGGCCGCCACATAGGTATCCGGAACAGAGCTTGTAAAATTCACAAATTTTTTCAATCGTGAATTTTCCTGCTCCATTTCTTCATATCGATTTTTAATTTCCATGACCTGGGACAGCCTGGCCTTGAGTTCGACATTTTCCTCAACCGCCAAAACCGCCATAAAATAGGTTCTCCAGATTGATTCCGTAAAACCGATTGTTTTGGTCACTATAACCTGGAAGGGAGATGTTATGGAAATGGCAATTCTCTCAAGGCTGCTAACCGGGAGGGATTGCCGACTGGTCATTGTTATTACGGTAAAGTTGACCGCAATAAACAATGCCACTCCCATAAAAATAAACATTTTCCTTGAAAACATTTAATCAGCTTATGACCACTTCTTTTAAGATATCGATACAATCAAGGGCTTTGCCACAGCCTAAGGCCACAGTTGATAAGGGATCATCTGTTACTACTATGGGAAGCCCTGTTTTTTCCTTAAGCAATTTATCAAGATTTTTTAAGAGTGCTCCGCCCCCTGTCAATACAATCCCTGAATCAACAATATCAGCTGCCAGTTCCGGCGGGGTCTGTTCCAGGGCGATACGGACGGTTTCAACAATGGCGTCAATCTGTTCTGAAATGGCAACTCTTACTTCTTCGGAATCAATGGCCAGAATTTTGGGAATCCCTGATACAAGATCCCGTCCTTTTACCTCAATGGTTTCAAGATTTTCAGAATCCGGGTAGGCATTACCAATGGTGGTTTTTATAATTTCCGCAGTCCGCTCACCAATTAACAGGTTGTACTTACGCTTGATATGCTGACTAATGGAGGCATCCATTTTATCCCCGGCAACCCTGAGCGATTGTGTATATACGACTCCGGCAAGGGAGATAACAGCCACTTCCGTGGTTCCACCGCCAATATCCACAACCATGTTACAGGTAGGCTCGGTTATGGGCAGCCCTGCACCAATTGCGGCAGCCATGGGTTCCTCAATGAGAAAAACTTCCCTGGCGCCTGCAGATTCTGCAGATTCCCGGACCGCCCTCTTTTCAACCTGGGTAATTCCCGAAGGCACGGCAATGATGATTCTGGGGCGAACAAGGGTTTTTCGATTATTATGAACTTTACGGATAAAATGTTTTAACATGGCTTCGGTGACTTCAAAATCAGCGATCACCCCGTCTCTCATGGGTCGAATGGCCACAATATTCCCCGGGGTCCTGCCAAGCATCCGCTTTGCTTCCACTCCCACAGCCAACACCTTGTTTTTTGCCCGGCCGTCGGTTCTGACAGCTACAACAGAAGGCTCGCTCAACACGATTCCTTTTCCCTTTACATAAACAAGTGTGTTTGCAGTTCCAAGATCAATGGCAAGATCATTGGAAAAAGCTCCCAGCAAAGAATCAGTTATAAAGTTCATTTAACCTCTTTTAAAAAATTATATTTTCCCATTGTTAACACAAATATTGCAGATATAGCATTGAAAGGTATTTGCTAACAAAAATGACCGATTTTTACAAGACTAAAAATCTCAAGACATAATAAATTATCCAAAAATAAGGGAAACCAAGTCATGGAGCCTGGGCCGAAATTTTTTAATTTTCTGATTGGCCCGGGATGGGTGAACCCGATTTGTCAACAAAACAACTATCAATCCTGAATCAGGGTCCAGCCAAAAAGATGTGCCTGTAAACCCCAGATGCCCCACGGAAAGACTGGAAAAAAAACTTCCGGAAGATGAATTGAGTTTGGAGGGGGTATCAAATCCAGCTACGTAATCCCTGCCTTGTTCTTGACGGACAAAGGATGCAATAACTCCTGGATTTAATACAATGGTTGATCTGTGGCAGAGGGCATTAAGAATTTCACAGCAGAGAACATGAATTGATGCGGCACTCCCAAAAAGGCCGGCATGCCCCTCTATACCACCGGCAGCCCAGGCATTATCATCATCCACTTCTCCGGTCAGGGTTTTCCTGCGCCAGGGACAGGTTTGGGTTGACACCAGACGCTCATTTTTGATTGGTTCCCCTGCCAGATCCATGAAAAACAGATCCCTGATCCCCAGGGGCTCATATATTTGTTCCCAAACAAATCGGTCCAGTCTTTGCCCGGAAATGGTCTCAATCACCCAGGACAGGAACATGTATCCCAAATCGCTGTAAACCTGTTGATCTCCCGGTTCAGCATCAAGGGGTTCTGCGACAATCAAGTTGCGCAATAATTGCCGGGGCCTGTAATTTCCACTGGCCTGTTCCTTAATTATGGAGGTAAAAAATTCTCTGTGGGCAGGCAGACCCGAGGTATGACGAAGGAGCATATCGATGGAAATTTTTGCCTTGGGGGTTTGTTGAACCATGGGAAGAACATCCCCCAGCACAGTATCAAGGGAGACCCTGCCCTCTTTCACCAAAAGGGAGACTGCAAGGGCTGTGGCCAAAGGTTTGGTCAGGGATGCCAGATCAAAAACAGCGTTTCTTTGCATGGGGCACTGATCCATCAAATTTGCCACACCATAGGCCCCATGAAACAAAACATCATTGCCCCTTGCACATAATAAAACAGCTCCGGGAAATACCGATTCCTCAACCCCGGCTGTCATCATTTTGTCAATGGCTGGATATTTCAGCAAATGTTTCACCAAATCTTTCATTGGATAGCCTTCCATTTTAGCTGCCTGCCTGATGTATCCAGCACAACGTCCAGCCCCATTGTCAGAGACAAATTCAGATCTCCGTGGCCTGCGGCAAGCCCCATTAGAAGAGGTATCCCATCAAATATTTCTTTAAGAATCCGGGGTATATACTCCTGGTTCTCACAATTCTCAAATGATCCGGTAACAACTCCTTGTATCCCAAGGAACATGCCTGCCATTTTCATCTGGGACAGCATCCGGTCGATCTTATAAGCCGGCTCCCCCACATCTTCAAAAAAGAGCACCCCTCCGGTAAAATCCGGTTGAAATGGAGTACCAGTCAAATGGCTCAGGGTGGCCATATTACCACCCACAAGTTTTCCCTCGGCCTGTCCCGGTTCCAGACAAAGGCCTTTGATCAGAATATCCCCTGGAAGCTCTGTTATGGCCTGGTAGAAAGAAGAAATGGTCCTGGACTCCCCCTTGGCAAGTGATACCAGATTAGGTCCATGGACCGCAGCAAATTGAGTTTGTTGAATCATCGTCGTTAACAGGGCTGTGGCATCTGAAAACCCAATGACCAATTTAGGATTTTTCCGAATCATTTTCCAGTCCAGGTAATCCAGGATTCGCATGGCGCCAAATCCGCCCCTGGCAGCTATGATCCCCTTTATCCCGGGATCTGCAAACAGCTCATTAACAACTGCAGCCCGGCATGAGTCATCACCGGCAAGATACCTTTCTTTTTCAAAAATTGCCCGGGGCACATGGACCTTAAAACCCAAATTTTTAAGACAATCAATGCCCTTGTTTAATTTTTTGTCATCAAACCGGGCAGAAGGAGCAGCCACCCCAATTGTATCCCCTTTTTTCAATGGGTAAAATCTTTTCATTATTTTTGGTTCATTCTCCCAGGATTCATGATCTTCGATTTTTAATTAATGACTCTGCGGCATATAAAAACACTCCGATCCAGATACATCCAAAGGTGATCAGATGATGGCGGGTAAATGCTTCCTTGTAAACGAATACACCAAGGATAAACGCAATGGAAGGGGCTAAATATTGCAGGATACCAATGGTGGATAAATTAAGCCGTTTGGCTGCTGCCGCGAACCAAAGCAATGGAAGGCTGGTTACCACCCCTGCCCCGACCATCCAAAGGGTTAATTCCAAATCAATGAAAAAATAGCTGCCAACAAAAATTTTCTTAAACAAAATATATACCAAGGCCGGGACAAACAAAACAATTGTCTCTATTAACAGCCCTGGTATGGGTGCAACCGGTATTTTTTTTCGAAAATAGCCATAAAAAGCAAAGGTGACGGCCAGGGTCAGGGCAAACATGGGCAGAGAGCCGTAGGCAACAAGGGAATAAATAACACCGGCCAATGCAAAAAACACAGCAATACACTGGAGCCGGCTGAATGATTCGCCAAGCAAAAGATACCCGATCAATACGTTGATCATGGGATTGATGTAATATCCGAGGCTGGTTTCCACCACCCGGCCCGAATTCACAGCCCAGATATAAACAAACCAGTTAAAGCCGATCAAAAACCCGCTGAAGATAAGGCCTTTGAATTTTGAGGGTGTTTTAATGATACTGAAAACCTCTCCCCATCTTTTTTGAAAAGAAATAATCAAAGTAAGGAAAATACAGGACCACACGATTCGATGACATAAAATTTCCAATGGACTGACCACCTGCATTTGTTTCCAATAAGCAGGCAAAAAACCCCATGCTGTAAAAGCAGCCAAACCAAACAGGACGCCACAAAGTTGTTGATTCATATGTTTTCCCTTGATCCGATTCTGGCTAAGATAATCCCTTTTGCCAATTGGTAGACTTGTTTCGTCTTTTCAATTCCCGATTCCTTGTTCTTTCCCTAATTTATTTCTGGTCTTTAATACACCCGGGGACCAAAACAGGCAATACAGGATACCTGTATTGTCTGTTTTTTTGAAAAACCCGAGCTTTGAATACAAAGGCTCATCGGCTGGATTTTGATTCCAGTCACTACTATCAAAAGATATAAACGCCTTTATATAAGGAGCCTCTGGCGTTTGATGATAGACATAATGCTCGCAATGAAACTCAATCAGATTGGGCCAGAACTTTACACGTTCTTGAAATGGTTGACTGGTCGATCGGCTTATAAGCTAATGCTTTTACCCCGATACTCTTGACCTGATCTTCAGAGATCTTTTTCCGAATTTGTTCGGAGACATGCTATAACGCAAAAATTGTTCGTACATTTAAAATGGAAAGAGAGTCTCCCCTTGGTTAATACCAATATGAAAAGAGGGGGGGGGATCAGTCCTCATTCTGTTTTTTTTTCTTATAAGCTTCAAAATCGAGGGGAATGATAGGTGGCAGTTGTGGCGCTACCTGATCATTTTCGGGATCACCGGGGGCGGCACTGCCATTGGTTTGTTCTGTTAGAGAACGCCGAAATTCTTTGAATTCAGCAGACATATCGGTGATGATGGTGGTCAATTGATTTAATGATGCCAATACCTGACCTGACAGGGGATTGTCCCCTGTAGAAACAGGCGGTTTCAATAGAGGCGGCTGGGGAGAGTTTTGAACTGCGTCCGGGGCCTTGTTCGGTTTTGTTTTTTTCCTTTTAGGGAGTTTTAAGCGGGTCCCTGCAACTTCCATGTACTTTTCCCAAAATTTTTCAAATGTAATGTCACTTGTACCGGCACCTGGATTGTCGAGCAGAAATTGGGCCAGTTGCTCAATGCTGGCAGTTGCACGTGTCGAAGGATACAGCAAGGTGAAAGGACGCTGCCGGATGACCGCTGCGGACACAGATTCATCAGCTGGAAGGCAGCCGGCATAGGAAATTTCGATGGAAAGATATTGTTTCACCGTTTCGTTGAATTTATCGAATACGGCTCTGGCAAAGCGTTCGTTTTTCGCCTTGTTCATGACCACCTTCACCGGATCGCGGTAGCCGTTCAAGGAAAGTACCTTCAACAACGAGTAGCCATCGGTCAGCGACGTGGGTTCGGAGGTCACCACCAGGAGCACCTCTTGGGAAGCCATGCAAAAGGAAAGGACATTCCTGGATATACCGGCCGAAGTATCGAAGAACAGGACATCGTAGTCTTCCAGACAGGAGAAGGATTCGATCAGTTGGGACACGCCCTCGGGCGTCATGGTAGCCAACTTCTCCACACCGGTACCACCGGGAATGATGTCTACGCCGCAGGTATCGTGGATCAGAATATCCGAGATGCGTTTCTCCCCGTTCACCACGTCCTCCAGCGTATGCTCCGGATGAATTCCCATCAAAATATTGATGTTGGCCAGCCCAAGGTCAGCATCAAAAATGCAGGGCCTTAATCCTGCCCTGGCAAACTGAACCGCCAGATTTACGCAGATATTGGTTTTGCCAACTCCGCCTTTTCCGCTGGTAACGGTGATTACCCGTTTCATGCATTCCTTCCTTTTTATGGTACCGGCGCCGCAAAGAGTTCTGACTTCGACCCTTTGACGACACATCTGAATTGGACGCCGGAGCAACCGTAAGTGTTGCAGATTGTATTGAAATTTTCTTCAATAAATTCGATAAACCAGATTTCTTCCTGGGGGATCTCCTCATCCCCTCCTAGCAATTCCATCTGGGGCTTGTAGGCCTGGTATAACGATTTGATCTGTGCGTGTTGATTTTTCAGATGATCGATCACCACCACGACTTCGTCTAAATTTTGCTGCCCGGAGAGGAATCGGTTGACTGGTCTGGGCAGCACCTCTCCGTAAAGCAGGGCGTATAGCTGTTCAAATTTTTCATCGGTGATCAGCACACAGGTCATCTGAATTTTCGGATAGCGAGATTTCAACCCTTGCATGCTCCAGATCCTGGCCGGATTGGACACCCCGAGGGTCAGGTTGTCACCATTCCAGAAAAGGGGGAGAATTTGATGCTCACAGGCATAGCGTTGGCCGATGATATTACGCAGTTCGACTTTTTGTTTTTCATAGTAAATATATCCGTCAAGTTTTTGGAACGGGGTGTTGTACTGAATGGAAAGGGCAAAGTAGAGCTGGTCTAAAGCCACCCATTTATTTTCCAATAGTATTTTGCCAAGGGCCTTATGGGCGTCGGACTGCAATTCAAGGGCCTTTTCAAGATCCACCTCGTGAATCATGTCCTGCTGTAAAAGGATCTGCCCCAGCTTCAGGTCGCGGCTGAACCTGCGGAAGGCGTGATTCAATTCGGACAGGGTGATGCGGTTCTGTTCATATAGGATCTCACAAGTTGATTTTTTGTAATTCTTGAGCTTTATTGCCGATTCCAGATCTCCCTCCTGGATCAGCCGGTGTTTGATGGCCTGTTTGGCAAGAAGAAGGGTGTCCAACTGCTCGTAAACCAATTCTTTTCGATCCGTATCTGAACAATACCCTTTTGTGAATAAAAGCTGGCTTAGGCGACGACCGAGCTGCTTGACCTTCCTTTGGCATTCCTCCAGTTGATCCTGGGAGATCATTCCTTTTTCAACTGCCCGTTTTCCGATCTGCATCTGCATTGCCGGAAGGGATAGGAGTCTCATCAATTGGTCTTGCGTTACTTTTTTTTGGCCCAAGAGAATAAAACCCAATTGTTTTTTAGATTGCTTGATATGGGTCTTCCGGATGCCCTGGGCTTCAGCCATCTCTTGGGAGGATACGAATCCTTCGGCCACTAGGAGTTCCTCGATTTTCAGGCGCACCGTTTTGTCTTCCATCATTTATCCGCCTCTGCTTCGTCCTGCCTGCGGGCCGCTTCAACCAGAATATGCATGAGGGAGCGATTGATTTCAGTGCGCTTCTCAGGGTCTGCATGGGTGACCTCAATGGTCGCATCCTTCCAGTTTACGATGTCATAGGCAGCATCCTCGTTTTTCCTTTTCCCTGTTTCAGCTGCAATCAACTGGCCTTTCCGGAAAAACAAAAATCCGAATCTGTCGGCCGATCGTACCTG
>DAOWDR010000042.1 GCA_030638935.1 Desulfobacteraceae bacterium
ATTTATAAAAATCTTATTTGTATTAACCGCTTTAATTCTAATCGCATCATCCCAAGGGTTTGCCGGGGAATTGGTAATGAAGGGGTCCACAACGGTTCTTCCCATTGCACAGAAGGCTGCTGAAGCCTATATGGCAGAAAATCCTGATGTAAAAATTTCTCTTTCCGGCGGCGGTTCCGGAAACGGGATCAAGGCCATTATTGACGGAACCTGCGATATTGGAAACACCTCAAGGTTTATCAAGCAAAAGGAAGTGAATCTTGCAAGCGCAAAAGAGGTCTATCCTGTGCCGTTTAGAGTTGCCCTGGATGCCATTGTTCCTGTTGTTAATAATAAAAATAACCTGTCTGATCTCACCATGGCCCAGTTAAAAGATATTTATCTGGGTAAAATAAAAGACTGGAAAGAGGTTGGCGGAACTCCCGGTAAAATAGTTGTTATTTCAAGGGACAGTTCCTCCGGAACATTTGGGGTGTGGAAAGATATTGTCATGAAAAAAGAGCGTGTTATTCCCAGTGCCCTGACCGTACCCTCCAATGGCGGTATTGTACAGGTGGTAGCAAACACCCCCGGGGCAATAGGATATGTTGGTTTGGGGTATCTCAACCATGAAATCAAAGCTGTGAGTGTGGATGGTGTGCCCGGAACAGAAGAAAACACATTAAATGGATCATTCCCAATATCCAGGGGGCTTTTCATGTTCACAAAAGGATGGCCAAAGGGAGATACCATGGGGTTTATATCCTTTATTCTCTCGAAAAAAGGCCAGGAGCTTGTAAAAGAGGCCGGTTCTATCCCAATTTTTTAAATTGACAGGGAGCTTTCTCTTGAAACGTCAAATAATCGATAGAGGAGTGCATTCAGCCTTTTTACTGATAGCACTCTTTTCCATAACAGCCCTGTCTTTGATTGTTATATTCCTCTTTCTTGAAGGCATACCCATTTTAGATCATGTCAGTATAAAAGACTTTATATTTGGAGTTTACTGGTATCCGACAGATGAACCTGCTGATTTCGGAATTTTGTCACTCATACTGGGATCGGTCTATGTAACCCTTTTTTCCGGTATTATTGCAATTCCTTTGGGGGTTATGAGCGCAGTCTATCTTGCAGAAATTGCGCCGTCTAAGGTTGCTGAAATTGTAAAACCCATCATAGAATTGATGGCATCCATGCCCTCGGTGGTGATCGGTTTTTTCGGCATGGTAGTGGTGGCCCCCTTTATCCAGCAGCTTTTTGATATCCCGGTGGGGTTGAATATGTTCAATGCATCCTTAATGCTGGCTTTTATGTCTATTCCAACCATCTGCAGTCTTTCCGAGGATGCAATTTTTTCAGTTCCAGCCGGGTTAAAAGAAGCCTCTTTTGCCCTGGGAGCAACCCATTTTGAAACAATCATAAAGGTCATTATCCCGGCATCCCTCTCGGGAATTTGTACCGCAGTTATTTTAGGCCTTTCCAGGGCCATTGGAGAAACCATGGTGGTGCTCATGGCGGCAGGCGGTGCTGCAATGATCCCAGGTTCTGTTTTTGACCCTGTTAGGCCCCTGCCTGCAAGCATTGCAGCAGAAATGGCAGAAGCCCCTTTTGGCAGTGAACATTACCATGCGCTTTTTGCCATTGGTATTGTTCTGTTTGTATTTACCTTTATTTTTAATCTCATAGCCGACTATATCTCTTATAAGTTTAGGCGGGTGGGAGAGGCTTCATTGTAATGATAAAACAAAGATTAATGGTACAAAAAATATGTTTTTCATTTTTCAGGATAGCCGTCTTAATTAATGGTGCGGCATTGGCAGTGATTGTATATTTTATCCTCTCCCTTGGCTGGCGGGCCATTTCATGGGAATTTTTAAGCCAGGCACCCAGGGATTCCATGACGGCAGGCGGTATCCTGCCCTGTATCGTCGGAACTATTGTTTTGTGTCTTATGACCATATTTGTTGCATTGCCCATTGGTGTGGCCTCGGCCATATATCTGAATGAATATGCTGCCCAGGGAAAACTTGTCAGGTTCATCCGCCTGGGAATCAATAATCTTGCCGGTGTTCCGTCCATTGTATTTGGATTATTCGGTCTTGCCTTTTTTTGTATTGTGCTGAAGATGGGTGTATCCATTGCTTCCGGCGGATTGACACTGGGAATCATGACTCTGCCGGTTATTATTGGTGCGTCTGAAGAGGCGTTAAAGGCTGTCCCTAACACCTATCGTGAAGCATCACTTGCCATGGGGGCAACCAAGTGGCAGACCATCAGAAAAGTTGTTCTGCCAATAGCCTTCCCCGGCATTATTACAGGCTCCATACTGGGAATAAGCCGTGCTGCCGGAGAGACCGCTCCGATCATGTATACAGGCGCTGTCTTTTTCACGCCTGATCTTCCCACAGGAATACTTGATGAGGTCATGGCTCTGCCCTATCATATTTATGTGCTGGCAACGGCAGGCACCCAGATTGAAGCAACCCGGCACCTTCAATACGGGACGGCACTGGTGTTGATTGTCCTGGTATTTGGAATGAATTTTTCAGCCATTATACTTCGGTCTAAAATGAGAAAAAAATTAAGGATATAATATAGATGCAAGGCAATATTAAAATGCATACCCGGAACCTGGATTTTTTTTATGGAGGTTTTCAGGCCCTTGATCGAATTTCAATTGAATTTATTCAAAATCAGGTAACCGCATTGATCGGACCCTCGGGATGCGGAAAAAGTACCTATTTGAGATGTTTGAACCGGATGAATGATCTGATCCCCGGAATCCGGGTCAAGGGCCGGGTCATGCTGGGTACCAAAGATATCTATGACCCGTCCGTCGATGTTGTAACCCTGCGAAGGCGGGTGGGCATGGTTTTTCAAAAACCCAACCCATTTCCAAAATCAATTTTTGAAAATATAGCCTATGGTTTGAAGGTAAATGGGGTTAAAGATAAGGCAAAGATCACGGCTATTGTTGAAAAAAGTTTAAAACAGGCAGCAATATGGGAAGAAGTCAAAGACAGGATGGATGAATCCGCACTGGGGCTTTCCGGAGGGCAGCAGCAGCGCCTGTGTATCGCCCGTGCCCTTGCCGTGGGTCCTGAAGTATTGTTAATGGATGAGCCTGCCTCGGCACTTGACCCCATTGCCACTCAAAAAATTGAGGAATTGATTACCGAGCTTTCTTCCAAGCTCACCATAATTATCGTGACCCATAACATGCAGCAGGCTGCCAGGGTTTCTGACAGAACAGCATTCTTTTATATGGGAAAACTTGTTGAGGTCAATAGTACGGACACATTGTTTACAAAACCTGAATTAAAGCAGACAGAAGATTATATTACCGGAAGATTCGGTTAAGGAGAAAATAATGCCAGGCCATCTGCAAAGAGAAATAGAAAAAATAAAAACAAATATCCTGTCCCTGGGAGCAATGGTGGAAGACCGGTTTCAAAAAGCAATTTATTCCATCAAAACAGGGGATTTAGAGCTTGCGCAAAAAATAATTGATACAGATGTTGAGATTGATGCATATGAAATTGAAGTGGAAGAGGAGTGCCTGAAAATACTTGCCCTGTATCAGCCGGTAGCCACGGATCTGCGTTTTCTTGTGGCTGTGATAAAAATTAATAATGATCTGGAAAGGATTGCAGACTATGCATCAAATATAGCAAAAAGGTTTAAAACATCCTTTAATGATCCCAAAAAATTCAAGTATGATTATACTGCCATGGCAAACCAGGCGGCAAAAATGCTTAGGATGAGCCTTGATGCCCTTGTGCATATGGATGTGGATATGGCATATAAAGTCAGGGATATGGATAATGATGTGAATACCATGAGGAACGATGCCTATGGCTCAATGAAAAAAGACATTCAGTCACACCCGGGGATGGTGGGTGAAATTATTAATATGTATCTGATATCAAGACATCTGGAAAGAATCGGAGATCACACCACCAATATTGCAGAAGAAGTGATATACCTTATTGAGGGTGATATTATCAGGCATAGTTAAATGATGTATTTATTACCGGTTTAAAGAATAAAAATTATGATTAAAAAAAAGAAATTGATCTGGCAGATTTTCCCGTCATTCCTGGTTATTATCGTTCTCTCTCTTTCATCGGTCACATATTATTCAACCTATTATTTTAAGAATTTTTTTCTTAAAAATTCGGAAAAAGAATTGACCGCAAGGGCAGAACTGCTGCAAATAAATTTTGTTGATATTCTGCCCGATGACATTCTGGATGTTGATCAGGAGCAAATTCGCCATATTGATGAATATTGTAGGGATATTGGAAAAAAAACAGGGACACGGGTAACCATTATTTTTCCTTCCGGCGTTGTGGCGGGTGATTCTTTCGGGGATATTAAGATGATGGAAAACCACATGAAACGCCCTGAAATAATGGAAGCCCTGAAAAGAAAAAAGGGAGTCTCCATCAGATATAGTTTAACCCTTGATAAGAATATGATGTATATTGCGCTGCCCGTGATAAATGAGGGGAGATTGATGGCTGTGGTGCGAACTGCAGTGTCTGTCTCTGCCATTGATAACAAAATAAGATCAGTCAGAAATAATATCCTTATTGCCCTGGGTTTAACAATCCTGGCTGCAGCGATTGCCAGTTTGTTTGTAACCAGGAGGATTACACACCCCATTGAACAAATGAAAGCAGGGGCTGCAAAATTTGCCAAGGGAAATTTGAATGAAAGGCTTGTGGTACCGGGGGCTGAAGAATTGTCGGAACTTGCAGTTACCATGAACCGGATGGCTGAAAATCTGGATAAAAAAATCAAGGATTTTGAAAACCGGAGCATGGAACTGGAAGCTGTTCATTCAAGTATGCAGGAAGGTGTCATTGCCATAGATAAGGATGAGAGAATTATTACGATTAACGATGCCGGTGCAAAAATATTTGATTTCCCTGCATCTCAACTAAAAGCCCGGTATGTTTTAGAGGTTGCAAGGAATTTCGGGCTTCAAAAATTTATTCAACGGGCATTGGCAACCCATGAGCCTGTTGAGGATGATATTGTAATAACAAGGGATGAGGATATGATCCTGAACATCCATTCCACAGCCCTTTCTGATTTTGGAGAAAACCCCATGGGAACTTTGATTATTTTCCATGACATAACAAGGATAAGACGTCTTGAAAGGATGCACAAGGATTTTGCAGCCAATGTGTCCCATGAGTTAAAAACACCATTAACAGCCATAAAAGGATTTATTGAAACCCTCCAGGAGATGATGGTCGCCAATGATACCGAACAGAGTGAAAACTTTCTAAAAATTATTGAAAAAAATGTAAACAGGATGATTGAGCTGATCAACGATCTTCTGGCCTTATCCCGGCTTGAACGGCTGCAGGGGACCGATATTCAGTTTGAAAATCAGCCCATGGCAACATTGATCCAGGGAGCAATAAACACCTGTCATTCCAGCATCAATGCAAAAAATATCACCATCAACATTGACTGCCCCGAGGAGCTCACAGCCAGGGTTGATCCTATTCTCATGGAACAGGCCATAATCAACATTGTGGACAATGCTGTAAAATACAACCCTGAAGGCAGGCAGATTACCATAACAGTGACAAGGCAGGATCATTCCATGGATATTGTGATCAAAGATAATGGTACTGGAATCGACAAAGAGCATTTGTCCAAGATTTTTAATCGGTTTTACCGGGTGGACAAGGCAAGAAGCCGGCATGAAGGGGGGACTGGTCTAGGCCTTGCCATTGTGAAACATATTGTTCAGTATCACAACGGAAAAATTGATGTCACCAGCATAAAAGATAAGGGCAGCTCCTTTAAAATCAGTATCCCTGCATAACAAATCGGTGGTTGCCGGATTGCTTTCGGATAATCGGCTAGGGAAGAAATAACTTGTCCGGATTTGTCCGGGGGATTTTTTTTATTCTGCCATAGAGCAGATCATCCATGAAAAGAGCGATTCTCTGGTTTAAGACATTCCTGGAGATATAGAACCTTACCAATTTGTGAATCAGGGTGTCAGGCTTGGTATAGGGACAGACTGATATGCACATGCCGCAATCGGATCCAATGGTTTTCCAATAGGAAAAACATTTTTCCTGGTCAATGGACCAATGTTTGAAATTTCGGGAGACAGGTTCTTCTCCATGGGTGATGGAACCCGACGGACAATTGTCTGCGCATTTTTTGCAAATCAGGCAGAAATCTTCCATGTGCAGGCCGGGGGAGGGGGGAGAGGCCGGTATTTCCATCTCCGTGGTGATGATGGCAAGCCGGACACATGGCCCATGGATCTTATGCATGAAAATACCCATCCGTCCCAGTTCGCCTAATCCTGATTCAACTGCCAGGGGAACGCAAAGGGTTTCATAATTGGCATCATTGTGGGCCCTTGCGGAAAATCCGAATTGCCGGATGTATGAGGCGGCAATATTAGAGATTTTGGCCGCTTCTACATATTTTTGGGCAGATTCCTGAATGACCGCAGATGTGGGGCCTTGCTTGATCATGGGAATGCGCATGGGCACCACA
>DAOWDR010000391.1 GCA_030638935.1 Desulfobacteraceae bacterium
CGGCACTATGATATCCCGGTCCATGATTCCCTGGATGTTTCCTGTAAGTGTGTGGCCTCTTTGTGTCAATATGGCAATTACCTGAAATCATACCATGCAAAAACCAGTTTTGTTTTTAATTGGAAAAACAAGGCAAAAAAAGAAGGTGATTCTATTATTGAAAAAGCCAGGAAAGAAGGCCGCCATGTACTTTTAGAACATGAAGCAAAAAAATTAATCAAGCTCCATGGGGCACAGACATCTGTTGGGCAGGTGGCCGGGACTGAAGATGAAGCCTGGGAAATTGCTAAAAAAATTAAAGGAACTTCTGTATTAAAAATCGTGTCACCGGATATCCTGCACAAAAGCGATGCCAAGGGGGTAAAACTAAACCTTGGCTCGGAAAAAGAGATCAAAAACGGATTTAAACAAATCATTAAAAACGCCCGCTCCTATAATCCCGAAGCCGACATCCGGGGGGTATTGGTTGCACCCATGGCCCAACAGGGGCTTGAAATTATTATTGGAACCAAAACAGACGAACTGTTTGGGCCTGTCATCA
Source organism: Desulfobacteraceae bacterium (assembly GCA_030638935.1). GTDB lineage: Bacteria > Desulfobacterota > Desulfobacteria > Desulfobacterales > Desulfobacteraceae > NBML01. The sequence goes on from DAOWDR010000391.1 coordinate 542, forward strand.
TGTACGGGCTGGGGGGAATCATGGTTGAGATCATGAAGGATGTGACCTTCTGGGTTTTGCCTGTCTCACCTGCCTCATGTCGGAAAATGATAGAAGAGACCCGCTCTTCCATAATTTTAGATGGGGTCAGGGGCCAGAAGGGATATGATAAGAAATCATTAAGAAAGCTCTTATCAATCTGTTCTGAGCTCATTGAGTCCTATCCCGACATTGAAGAGATGGATCTGAATCCAGTGATTCTTTATGAACAGGGTATAGATGTAGTGGATGCCAGAATCATACTAAAAAAATAAACAGGCCTTATTTTAAAAAATCCCCCGGGACCCCACAGGCCCCGGGGGATTTATTTTTTATTTAATCCTATAAATTTAGTGCTTGAAACTTCTTTGTCCGGTGTAAACCATGGTGGCATCATTCTCATTACAGGCAGTAATGGACTGGTAGTCATTCATCGACCCGCCGGGCTGAACCACGGCTTTTACCCCTTGTTCGAGCCCCACATCAATCCCGTCCCTAAAGGGAAAAAACGCATCGGAAATCATGGCCGATCCCTCAAGGCCACCCTTGGCATCTTCCACATCTTTTTCAATTTCAGCCCGCTTGTCTACATCTGTACATTCGGCAAAGCCTGTCTGATACCGCTCGAAACAATACCGGTCACAAAGTTTGCGATAGGCCTTGTCCACGGCAATTTCCGCCACCCCGACCCTATCCTGCTCCCCGGTACCGATCCCAACTGTGGCATTATCCTTTACATAAATGACTGAGTTGGAAGTGATTCCCGACTCCACCAGCCACCCAAAAAGCATATCCTCATATTCCTGGTCTGTGGGTTCACGGTTGACCTGATAGGTTTCTCCCTTGTATTCAGTGGAAGCCGTGACCAGATCCCCGCTTTTCAAAGTTTCCGGCACAAAGGACCACTGGGCCACAATGCCGCCGTCCATGAGGCTCTTAAAATCAATCACCCGTTCACCAATATAGGACTGAAGCTTGTCAATGGCGTTGATCCGGATCACCCGAAGATTCTTTCTAGCCCCCAGGATATCAAGGACTCCCTCTTCAAATTCCGGTGCCACCACAACTTCTGCATACTGGCTGGCTATGGCCTCGGCCGTGGCCTTGTCAACAGCTTTATTCAGGGCAATGCAGCCGCCAAATGCTGCAATGCGATCCGCCATATAGGCTTTGGCATATGCCTCTTCCAGACTGTCTGCCCGGGCAGCGCCGCAGGTGTTGTTATGCTTAACAATCACGGCACAGGGAGTATCAGTAAAATATCTCAAAATATTCAAAGAATTATCTGCATCCGTAAGATTGGTCTTACCCGGATGTTTTCCAGACTGTAGCAGTTCAATGTCCGAGACCAGATGTTTTCCCGGCATGATGGTCTTGGCATCCCCCAGGGCCAGGTTTCCGTTGACAAGCCTATACAAGGCTGCTTCCTGTCCCGGATTTTCCCCGTATCTAAGCCCCTTGTTCACCCCGTCTATCACCCAGGATACCTTTTCATAAAAAAGGGTCTGGCGTGTATCCCCATCCACAAAAGAGACTTCCATTCCAGGGGTGAAATGGTCATCCATGATGGTCTTGTACATTTGTTTCAAATCTTTGGACATGGCTTATTCTCCTAGTATATATCCTGGTGTATAGCACGCATGTACTTGGTTTAGGGTGTTTTGGGCAAGAAAATCGGCAATATTTCTATCGTAGACTGCTGTATGTTCAAATGCCTTTTTGGACAATTCAAACCTATCTTCCAGGGAAAGGGACCCGTTTTGCTCTTTCAGCTTGGCCAGGATATCAGGGTAGGATAAAGGATCCACCACCGATGCCACCCGGATAAAATTTTTGGCTGATGCCCGTATCATTGTGGGGCCGCCAATATCAATATTACCCCTGGCATCTTCCACGGTCACGCCTTTTTGTGCGATGGTTTCACTAAAGGGATAGAGATTGACTACCACCATATCAATGGCAAGGGCACGGGTTCTTTTCAAATCTTTCTTATGGGCATCATTATAGGTTTCTGTCAAAAGCCCCAGATAGATCTTAAAATCAAGGGTTTTCACAAGTCCGCCCTGGGTTTCAGGCTGACCTGTATACTCGGAAACCTGTTTCAGGCAATGACCGGCTTTATCGCCCAGAATTTCCTTGATTTTCCCATGGGTTCCTCCGGTTGACAGAATCAGGATATCCGGGTTCAACTCCACAACCCCGGGGATAAATTCTTCCAGTCCTGATTTGTCTGACACACTCACCAACATGGTGTTGATCCTCACCTGATCATCAATCTTACCTACCACATTTTTCCCCATGACCCATCCTTTATTGTCTATTGATAAAAAATTTAATTGCCATTTATATTGGACTGATATTTAGTATATTTAATTGGTTTAAGTCAAGGCTGCTATCTGTTTGAGGATGGGAGCAACTTCAGAACGGTGTTCAGGGGGGACAAGCAGGGCTCCAATTTTCATATTCTTTATGAATACCTGGGTTTTATCATAATTTTTTAAATTTTTCAGATAAAAGGTCAGCATATCAGACAAATTTCCTGAAAAACCCTGGTAATCCAAATGCTCAATATATTGCAAAAAAATATTGGTAATGGTCAAAGCCAGGGGAGGCACCTGGGCATACCCTTTTTCCCCACAATGGACCTGGGACATCATGCTCCTGCATCCAAAGGGTCTGACCCGGTACAGGGTGCAGCGATCTTCTACAAGGAAAGGACATTTTCCCCAGTCCGGGTTATTTTCTTCTTCCGGTATTTCCTGTCCGGAAACGCAGTAGCCTGCAAATTGGTTGGTGGTCATTTTCGGGATATACCGTTTCCCGGGAAATTTTTCTTCCAGGCGCTGTTTCATATCCGCCAATTTTTCTGAATCCAGGGATTGAACTATAAAAGCTGCTTCCAGGCTTGTGACAACAACATTACAGGTGCAGCAGTCTGCACACTTTTCCCGGCACACCACCTGGGTATCTGCCAGGGTTTTTTCATAAAGCTGATATAATTTTTGTATTTTCCCGATATCCCGGTAAATGATTGAATCTTCCATAGGCCAAAATCTTGCATCCTTTTTTATTGTATAAAGAATCCATGTATCCCAATTTCTCCAAACAGTCAAACCTGTGTGTGCAGTTGAAATATCTTGACAAAACTATTGAATTTAAGATAGTTAAGCCTCTGAAAAGAGAATGTTTGCCATGAGACATAAAAAAAATAACATATTCTGGGTAACACTGCTTATATTTGTTCTGTTCTCCGGAACAATATACTTTAACATAGAATGCAGTGATCAGGGTGACCATTTCACCTGCCATACCCCTTTTTTAGAGTCTGGATTTATCCCCTTTTATTCAACTTGGAATAATGATACCCCTTTGATCTCTTGTACCGGCAATACCAGGGGAATCTGCTGCAAAGACTGCCCCTGTATTTCTGACACGTCGGCACTGTTTAGAAACCAGAAAACTATTCCACAAAAAAACATCGGACCTGGATTAGATCTTCCAAGGGACTCCATTGATAGAGAACATGTACCAAGTCTTTTTTTCAACCATCATCCCCCCCAGCAAACCGCTTCAATTTACACCCTTATTCAATCTTTTCTGTGTTAGGCTTTTTGTTCACACTTATTAAGATAACACCAGGATGTTGAGAGCCTTGTTTCAAACTATCCCCTTTTGAGCTTTCTATTGGCATAAGCACCATCCTGAGTAAACAAAAATTATTTTTGAAGGGTTTTTTGAATGCTTCAAGGTCACCAAACGTCCGATATAAACTGGACGATTCTTTTTCTGGCCTGGGTTGTTGCTGCGGC
>DAOWDR010000621.1 GCA_030638935.1 Desulfobacteraceae bacterium
ATAGAAACTGCTTTTGATGGTGAAGGGGCAAGGCTTTATGGTGGACGCTGGAATGACAAAGGGCTGAAAGTCATATATACTTCGGCAACTATTTCTTTGGCAGCGTTAGAAATGATTGCCGGTCTGCCAACGATCAAAATTCTTGATGCTTATAAATGTATACCGGTAGAAATCCCCAAGGGTCATATCAAAAAAATTGATAAACTGCCGAATGGTTGGAATAATATCCCAGCCGGGTCTCCTTCTAAAAAAGTAGGATCGCAATGGATTCAAGAAGATGAATACCCTGTTCTAAGTATCCCAAGTGTTATAATTCCATCGGAGATGAATTATTTGATTAACCCAGTGCATTCTATGTATGGAGATTTAAAGATAGGTGAATCCCAGGAGTTTAAATTTGATCCTCGGTTTTCTTAAGAGTCCCTTGGCAAGCTATTCTCTACCCGAAAAATATTTTAAGGAACTGAGATTGTTTGACAAGAGGGAGGTCCAGACCCAGATTTCTGTTTTGTAGAATGAAAATAAGGATATGAGTGAGCCGTATACTATGCCCGTACGTTTGGTTCTATGAGTTGGATTAGACTGGATTATATCCAGTCTAATCCAACTCGATATGGCTGTATAAACCCTGAATTTTCAGGGAGCTTTGGAAAAGGTTTACAAAATGTATTTCCAGAGTTTCCAGCCAACCCCTTCATCCTCGGGATCGACCGGAGCATTCATCAGGTGTTCCGGGTTCTGGCGTTTGAGCTTGTTGATATGGGCTTGTTTTTCCTGTCCCATTTTTTCATAGGTTACAGTACTGCGGTTAAAGGCTTTTTTGTTGATGGTGGCAGCAATCCTATCCACCTTGTCGATGAGGTCATCACTGATTTGGGATTGCTCAAAAAAGGCCATGAACCGCTGGTTTTTGATGTCGTAAACCTGGGCGTCAATGATGAAAGAACCGGCAATCTCTGTTATGCTGCCGGCCACAACATAATGGCTGTTTGTCTGGTTTGCAATTTTTCCGATCAATTGGTCGCCGGTTATAGAGGGCATTTTGGACAATTGTTTTTTGATATCTCCAGTGGGGATTACCAATACATGGTCCTGCCAGGAGAGTCGGGAATAGAGCATCTGAATGATGCCCTTTTGAATATGGGACATATCTTCGGCGGCATTTACGGTAAAGGGCAGCACAGCGATGGTTTTGATATTTTCGGCCCTGGCAGTATTTGCTGTGGTGATGATTGAAAGCATGATGGTAAGTGATGCCAGTAAAAATAATGCCGGGGAAAAACGATGGAATCTGATTGAAATTTTCACGGTATGGGTCCCTTAAGGTTTGGAGTTATTCAATTTAGACTTAACCAATTTGGCTTAAGCTAATTTAGATTTAATGAGGGGGGTGACAATTTTTGGATCTGCTTTGCCCCGGGTTTTTTTCATGACCTGTCCCATGAAAAAACTGAATAATTTGGTTTTCCCGTCACGATAGGCAGCGGCTTCATCGGGATTATCATTTATGATACCGGTCACTATTTCTTCCAGTTCTGACTGGTCTGACACCTGTTCCAGCCCCATTTCCTTTACAATGACCCCGGGTTCTTTCCCGGATGCTGCCATTTCCTCAAATACGGTCTTGGCGGCATTGGCATTTATGCTTCCTTTCTCAAGGAGCTGTAAAAGAGTGGAAAATGCAGCAGCTGTAACCGGGGATTGGGTAATATTCAGTCCCTTTGTGTTGAGCATGCCCAAAAGGGTGGTCATGGTCCAGTTGGCGGCCTGTTTGATATCACTTAAATTTTCTATTGTTTTTTCAAAATAATCGGCCAGATCGATGCTCGTAGTTAAAACCTTTGCATCATAGGAGGATAATTTGAACTGCTCAATAAAACGGGCCTGTTTTTGATCTGGCAGTTCAGGCATCTCTTTTGTTACAGATTGAATCCATTGCTCATCAACAATCAGGGGAACCAGATCAGGGTCTGGGAAGTATCTGTAATCATGGGCTTCTTCCTTGCCTCGCATGGAAGCGGTTTTGTTTTTATTGGGATCCCAGAGCCGGGTTTCCTGGATAACTTTTTTCCCTTCTTCTAAAACATAGGTCTGGCGCTGGATCTCATAGTTGATGGCTTTTTCAACATTTTTAAAGGAATTGAGATTTTTCAGCTCTGCCCTGGTACCGAATTCTTCTTGTCCCACGGGACGAAGGGAAATGTTTGCGTCGCAGCGAAAGCTTCCCTCTTCCATATTGCCGTCACATACATCAATGTATTTTAAGATGGTATGGAGTTTTCTCAAGTAGGCCCCGGCTTCTTTGGCTGTCCTGATATCAGGTTCACTGACAATTTCAATGAGGGGCACACCGGTCCTGTTTAAATCAACCATGCTCTTGGCCCGGACAGGATCATGGATCAGTTTGCCTGCATCCTCTTCCATGTGAATCCTTGTAATGCCTATGGTTTTTTGGCCATTTTCTTCAGTGTCAATGTCAAGGTGTCCGTGTTCGGCAATGGGAGCTGCATACTGGGTTATTTGATATCCCTTGGGCAGGTCAGGGTAGAAATAATTTTTCCGGTCAAACCGGCTTTCCCTGGCAATGGCGCAGTCGGTTGCAAGGCCGGCCTTAATAGCAAAGGTGACTGCCTGTGAATTAAGTACCGGCAGCACCCCGGGCATCCCTGCGCATACAGGGCAGGTGTTGGCATTGGGGGATTTCCCAAATTGGGTGGAACAGCTACAGAAAATTTTTGTCTTTGTTTTTAATTGGGCATGGACTTCAAGGCCAATGACAGGTTCAAACGCCATAAATATGTATATTCCTTTGGTATTGTCTGGTATTGTAAATAGTTTTCCAACAATAGCCTTCCTTTATAACCTTGATATTTTGATTAATCAATATAATTTTTATTGCAATACCAGACCTAAAAATATAAAAGAAGGGTTTATTGAATTTATAACAGCAGGAAATAACAGGGGATAATATTGGATGAAATTTTTTCTTTGTGTCATTGGCATGGTCATGATTGTTGAAGGCTTGCCCTATTTTGCCTTTCCCGGCAAAATGAAGGCAACGGTCCAAATGATCCTTGGTCTGGATGACAACATACTTAGACGGTTTGGTTTTTTCCTGATGCTGGCAGGCCTGGGACTGGTTTACCTTGCCATGGGAGCAAATTGATGTATAAATTGTCCGACTATGACTATGACCTGCCTGAAAAGCAGATAGCCCAGGTTCCCTGCCGTGGCAGGAGCGGATCAAAATTATTGCACATAGACCGGAAAAATAATGAGTTCA
>DAOWDR010000113.1 GCA_030638935.1 Desulfobacteraceae bacterium
ATAATCCTTACTAAAACTTTTTTAGGTCTTTACGACCCGCTCATTTTCTTTTCTCACTGACCAATTTTCAAAGATCAAACTCTTAAATCAAGTTGTTTTTCCGGCCACTCTCTGACCGACAAAACCAGGCCAATATACACGCACCCCCTGATTTTGTCAAACCTTTTTTTTATTATTTAAAAATTATTTTGTGATACTTCTTTTTACCTGCTCTCAATAAAATTTCATCCCCGGAAACATCAACATTTGAAACTATCTGATCAAATTCCATGATCCGTTCTCCATTAATATATGCACCGCCCTGCTTCACCAGACGCCGTGCATCGGACTTGGACTTGCACAAAAGGGTTTCGGTCAGCAAATCAATCACCAGGGCCTTACCCACGACCTCATCCCTATTATATAGTGATGAAGGGACAGATTCATCACTGGCAGGGGAATGAACTCCCCTGGGAATGGTTGCACCCGGTAAAAGAGTATCCGGCACCTCAATTCTGCCAAAAACTGAAACCGAGGCTTTTAAAGACTTTAAGGCCTCTTCCTCCCCATGGGCAATCTTTGTGGCTTCATAGGCAAGAATTGTCTTGGCCTTGTTCAAATCAACCCCTTCAAGGGATTTTACCGTCTCAATCTCATCCATGGACAAAAAGGTAAATAATGCTAAAAACCTTTGAACATCAGCATCTTCGCAATTAACCCAGAACTGGTAATATTCATAGGGAGAAAATCGTTCAGGGTCCAGCCAGACAGCCCCCTTATGGGTTTTTCCCATTTTGATCCCACTGGCCGTGGTGATCAAGGGAAAGGTGATGCCAAAGGCCTGTTTGCCAAGGGTTCTGCGAACCAGATCAATCCCTGCTACAATATTGCCCCATTGATCACTTCCACCCATTTGTAAAAAGCAATCCTTTGTTTTGGCAAGTTCCATGAAATCATAGGCCTGGAGAAGCATATAATTAAATTCAATGAAGGTCAGACCGTCATCTGATTCCATCCGGGCTTTATAACTTTCAGCCTTAACCATCCGGTTAACGGAAAAATAACGTCCTATATCCCTTAAAAAAGGGATATATTCAAGGGGAGTCAGCCACTTTGCATTGTCCAGCATCAGGGCCTTATCATTGGAAAAATCAAGGAATCGAGCCAATTGCTTTCGGATACCCGCCTTGTTTTCATCAATATCTTCCTGGGTGATAATTTTACGCAATTCAGTTTTCCCGGAAGGATCTCCGATCAGGCCGGTTCCGCCGCCAACAAGGGCGATGGGCCTGTGGCCGTTTCTCTGCATATGGGCCAGGGCCATTATACAGACAAGACTTCCAACGTGGAGGCTTGCAGCAGTCGGATCAAATCCTATGTAACAGGTGGCCCGATTATTATTCAGATAGTCCTCTAACTCTTCTGTATGGGTAACAGCGTCAACAAATCCACGCTCCTTTAGTACCGATAAAACACTCATCTGTTCCTAAGCCTTTATTTTTTCGTATATTCAACTGCGCGGGTTTCCCGAATCACCACTACTTTAACCTGGCCCGGGAAAGTTAGATTTTCTTCAATCTGACGGGCAATATCCCTGGAAAGAAGCACCGCACTCTCATCTGTTATCCTTTCACTCTCGGTGATCACCCGGATCTCACGCCCTGCCTGGATGGCATAGGTGTTGACAACCCCGTCAAAGGAGTTGGCAATATTTTCCAGATCCTCAAGGCGTTTGACATAATTTTCCAAACTTTCTTTTCTGGCACCTGGACGGGCACCGGAAAGGGCATCTGCAGCCTGGACAATATAATCATAAACAGTCTCGGGCATTCTGTCTTCGTGGTGGGCACCAATGGCGTTGACAACAGCCTCAATCTCTCCGTATTTTTTAGCAAGATTCGCACCAATAATAGCATGGGCCCCATCCACCTCATGGTCGACGGCCTTGCCGATATCATGCAAAAGCCCCATACGCTTGGCAAGCTTTATATTCAATCCCAGTTCTGCTGCAATGGTCCCTGACAAAAAGGCAACTTCTATTGAATGCTGAAGCACATTCTGGGCATAGGATGTCCTGAATTTTAATTTTCCCAGAACCTTAATCAATTCCGGATCAATCCCATGGACACCAAGGTCAAAGGCAGCCTGTTCTCCAGCCTCTTTAGTGGTAAGTTCAACCTCTTCGGTTGCACGTTCCACAACATCCTCGATCCTGGCCGGATGAATTCTGCCGTCGGAAATTAATTTTTCAATGGCAATTCTTGCCACTTCCCTGCGAACAGGATTAAATCCCGATAAAATAACAGCCTCTGGTGTGTCGTCAATGATAAGATCAATCCCGGTAGCAGCCTCGAGAGCCCTGATATTCCTTCCTTCACGCCCGATAATCCTGCCCTTCATTTCATCTCCGGGCAAATGAACGACTGAAACAGTTCTTTCAGCCACATAATCTCCGGCATACCGCTGGATGGCCGTTGAAATAATTTTCTTGGCTTCCTTATCTGCCTGTTCCCTTGCTTCACTGGTGATTTTCTTGATCAACTTTGCACCTTCGTGCTTAGCCTCTTCTTCCATGGCCTTAAGCAAAAGATCCTTGGCTTCATCCAGGGTCAGACCTGATACTTTTTCAAGTTCCTTCTTGGTTTCTTCAAGAAGGGTTTTATACTGGTGTTCTCTTTTTTGGGCTGAATCCAGCGCCCTTCCGGTTTCAGTCTCTTTTCTTACAAGCTCCTGATCTCGTTTTGAAAATTGGTCTTCAAGCCTATCAAGTTTTTCACTCTTTTTTGAAAGACGCCTTTCTTCCTTTTTCAGCTCGGAACGGGTCTCTTCAGTTTCTGTATCAAAATCACTCTTCATCTCAAGAAGTCTGGACTTTGCTTCGAGCTTGGCTTCTTTTAAAAGGGTTTCTGATCTTTTTCTGGCGTCTTCGACAAGTTGTTTCTGTTCTTCTTCAATATTCAGATTTTCCTGGTTTACCTTTTTTCTTACCACAAAAAAGGCAATGATTCCCAATCCCAGCAAAAAAACAATTGTTGATGAGAGTATCATCACATAGTCCATTCAATAATTCTCCTAAAATGCTGTTAACATCAGCAAAAATGACATTGCTTACCATATGTTAAAATATGGCGTAAATATGGAATGGGGATAATTATCCGGGAAGGGTTTAAGAAAAAGAATAGTCATATAACAATAACCCCCACAAATTGCCGTGTTGCGCTTAAGGCTTTGAACCAATGGTTCAAAAGGTGGGTGTTCAATAATACCTTTAGGCTTTTCCTTGCTATTAGGAACCTAGCTCACCAGTATCAGGGTGAACTCCCTTTTTACTATGCGTTAGGACAAAGTCTGTCATACAATCACGCACATTGCAGGGGCGTTGTTACATCAACTTAACTATTGTTTTATTCAATTCCTTTATCAATCTTGTATATCAAAGACGAAATTCTTTTTTCAACCTTTTGTTCAAGTTCAGAATGTTGCTGTTTCAGCTCATAAAAATCTTTTGAGAGATTCATGGCTGCAAGAAGCAATATGGCTATTTTGTTCCTGCCTGTACTTTTATTCTGGAACAAGCCTTCGGCTTCTTTAATATAGTCTTTTAAATATTGTGCAACTTTATCCGGATCATTTACCTGCTCATCCGGTTTAAACCTAAATTCTTCCCCGAAAAGGTCAATTTTAATAATTTCATCCAATGAAATCCCTTTACCGAATTTTCACGGTTATCCGTTTGATTGATACTCTGTTGATACATTTGATACATTATTGGAAAAACTATCCAGCTTAGTCAAAAGGCCGTCAATTTTAGATTGAATCAAAGCCTCCTGCTCAAAGTTTAATTCTTCCGTTTCATTTTTCTTAACCAGGTCTTCTTCCAGGTCTTTAATTTTTGAACTCAATTTTAAATTCTCAACCTGCAGGGTCTGGCAAAGCTCTATCAGAAAATCAACTTTAATATCAATATCATCAAACTTGTTTTTAATAACGTCATTACCCAATTTCATGCTCTCGTAAAGTGTTCAATTAGGGTTCAGTATAGTTCAAAATATTTGGGAAAGTCAAGGTAATTCATTTTCAATCTCCTGAATGAAAGATTCAACTTTTTCAAGCTCATTCGGGCTATTAACACCTATGACCTGTCTTGGATCAGCCATTAAACACACACTGATTTTTTCTCTTTTTGATCTTGCAATTTCAACCATATCCGTCAAATAAAATTCTGCCTGATTATTATCAGGCCTGATCAACTCAATGGCCTGTTCTAAAAAAAATCTATCAAAGCAATAAATTCCGGTATTAATGGTTGTTATCTGCTTTTCTTCCCTGGTTGCATCGGCCTCCTCCCGGATAGAGGCCATTTCGCCTTCCCGGTCCAGCACAATTCTGCCGTAACCTGTTGGATTCTCCATATTTACGGCCAAAACTGATAATTTGGAGGATGTCCCATGGGTGGCCAAAAGCGATCTTAGGGTATCCTCCCTGATCAGGGGAACATCACCACAGAGGACCAACACATTTTTTATCCCGGGCGCCAAGGCGGGCAAGGCTTGTTTTACCGCATCACCGGTTCCAAGCAATAATTTTTGAATCACAAAATTAACCGGAAAATACAATTTAATCTCATCTTTAACAAGCTGGGCCCCATGCCCTATAACCACGTGGATATTATCTTGCGTTAATTTTCTGGCACAATCCAAAACATGCACAACCATACTCTTGCCGGCCACCTTGTGAAGCACTTTGGGAATATCCGATTTCATCCTGGTTCCCTTGCCGGCAGCAAGAATCACAATGGCTAAATCATCTATCTGATTCTCAATAGCTTTAGTTCCCTTGATTTTGGATTCCGTAATTTTGGCATTCATAAATTTGGTCCTGTATCTTAAAAAAAAGGGGAGATGCTTCCATACTAAAAAGCATCCCCCCATTTTTCCCATTAAACTGGCATCAGAAATCTGCCATAATTATTCTACCGGGCAGATCATAAGCAAGTTAAGATCCTAAAATTCACATTCTTACTTGATACCTGCAATTTTAATTCGGTCAATAGCCCTTCTCAAAGCTACTTCAGCTCTTACAAGATCAAGATCAGAAGCCTTGGTGGACAGGCGCTGCTCAGCCCTATTTTTTGCTTCCTGGGCCCTTGCAACATCTATATCCTGCCTACGTTCGGCAGATTCAGCCAGGATGGTTACCTTGTTGGGCAGCACTTCTGCAAAGCCGCCGTTGATAAAAAGAAGCCTCTCTTTTCCATTGGCATCTTTATACCGCAGCGTACCCATTTTCAAGGATGTCAGGAATGTAGTGTGCCCTTTGAGCGCACCGAATTCACCCTCTGACCCTGGCGCCACTACGATCTCAGCCTCTTCACTGACGACTGCTTTCTGTGGTGTAACTACTTCAAGAAATAGTTTTTCAGCCATGATTTCCCTCCGGTTAAGCGGATTTAGCCTTTTCAATGGCTTCTTCAATAGAACCTACCATGTAGAAAGCACTCTCCGGAAGATCATCATGTTTACCGTCAATAATTTCTTTAAATGATCTTACAGTGTCTTCAACCTTGACAAACTTACCAGGCGAACCGGTAAAAACCTCTGCAACGGTGAAAGGCTGTGACAGAAATTTCTGGAGTTTTCTGGCCCGCTGTACAGTGATTTTATCCTCATCTGACAACTCGTCCATACCCAGAATGGCAATAATATCCTGGAGTTCCTTATATTTTTGCAGGGTCTGCTGAACCACCCGGGCAACATTGTAGTGCTCGTCGCCAATGTAAGCCGCATCCAGAATTCTGGAGGTGGAGTCAAGGGGATCAACCGCCGGATAGATACCAAGCTCTGCAATCTGACGGGAAAGAACAACTGTTCCATCAAGATGACCGAATGTAGTGGCAGGCGCAGGGTCTGTCAAGTCATCGGCAGGTACGTATACGCACTGAACCGCTGTAATGGAGCCTTTATCCGTGGAGGTAATACGTTCCTGGAGCTCACCCATGTCAACGGCAAGTGTGGGCTGATACCCAACGGCAGAAGGCATACGACCCAGGGTTGCAGATACTTCTGCACCGGCCTGGGTAAAACGGAAGATATTATCAACAAAGAGAAGTACGTCCTGTCCCTCTTCATCACGGAAATACTCGGCACAGGTCAAGGCTGACAAAGCAACCCTTGCACGGGCTCCAGGAGGTTCTGTCATCTGGCCGTAAACCAGGGCACACTTGGGAAGAACGCCTGAATCTTTCATCTCATGGTAAAGGTCATTCCCTTCACGTGTCCTCTCGCCTACGCCGCCGAATACTGAGATACCACCATGGGCCTTGGCAATGTTGTTAACCATTTCCATCATAATAACGGTCTTGCCGACACCGGCACCACCGAACATGCCCATTTTGCCGCCACGGGGAAAGGGTACCAGAAGATCGATAACCTTAATACCGGTTTCAAGAACCCTTACACTTGTATCCTGCTCGGTAAAAGCCGGAGCATGCCTATGGATGGGAAGCATTTTTTCCTGGGAAATTTCACCCAGACCGTCAACGGGACGACCCACAACGTTGAGAACCCGTCCAAGAGATGCCTCACCAACGGGCATCATGATGGGGTTGCCGGTATCTTTTACCGCCATCCCCCTCTGGAGACCGTCGGTTACGTCCATGGCAATGCATCTGACTACGTTGTCACCTAAGTGCTGGGCAATTTCGACAACCAGATTGTCTTCCATGTCTCCAATGGTGGGGTTTGTTATGGTCAAAGCGGTCAGGACCGGTGGAAGATTTCCAGCCTCAAACTCAATGTCAACAACAGCACCGAGTACCTGTGATATTTTACCTATATTTTCAGCCATTTTTTTCTCCTTAAAAGCTGTTTTATCTATTTAAGTATATCTTCTCTATCCCTTGAGCGCCTCTGCACCGCCGACAATATCCATGAGGTCTGCCGTAATGCCGGCCTGCCTTGTCTTGTTGTATATTGTCTGGAGTTCGCCCACTATGTCGTCACATGCCTTGGTCGCATTGTCCATGGCTCTCATTCGAGCCCCATGTTCACTGGTTGAGGTCTGGAGCAATGCATCAAAAATCTGAATAAAAACATTCTTCGGCAGCATTGCACCCAAAAGCGCATCGGAAGAAGGTTCACAGATATGCTCGGGAAGAAACTCTTCATCTGCACCTGTTGTTTTTTCTTCAGCTGCATCCTCTATGGCGGGAATGGGGAGGATCTGCTTTAACGTAGGGATCTGTTTTGCCATGTTCACAAACTTGGAATAAACCAGATATACTTCATCAACAGCTCCGTCAAGGAAACTGTCTATCAATTTTTGTCCCGAGGTGGATGCCACTGAGAATTCGACATTTCCGCCCACAACCCCGATATATTCATCATCAATGGGAGCGGGACCTTTTTTTGCCCAGTCTCTTCCTTTTTTGCCAAAGCAGACAAAGGAAACATCCTTACCTTCAAGCTCGGATTTGATTAATTTTTCAGCCTTACCAATCAGACCACTGTTAAAACCGCCACAAAGTCCTCTGTCCGATGTACAGAGGATCAGGGCCACCTTTTTGACTTCTTCGCGGGGGACAAGCAAGGGGCTTGCATCCCCACCTGATTTACCGGCAATGCTTCCCAAAACTTCGGCAAACTTGGAGGCATATGGTATAAACGCCTCCATACTGTTTTGAGCACCGCGCAATCTAGAAGTGGCGACCATTTTCATGGCAGAGGTAATCTGTCTAGTCTTTTTTACGCTGACTATCTTGGATTTTACTTCTTTTAAAGTTGCCATATGATCTTACCTTTACGCCTAATATTAATAAAAATAATGAAAATCCCAAGAACTACCTAGAGGGTATCCTTGATTTCTTCGTCATAGGCTTCCAGGGCTTGTTTGAGCTTGGCTTCGATTTCCGAAGTAATCTCTTCTTTTTCTTTTAAGCCTGAAAAAATTTCGGGAAACCGGTTTTCAATAAAGGGGTAAAGCCCTTCTTCATATTTGGCAACCGCTTCTTTTGGATATCTGTCAATATACCCCTTGGTACCTGCATAGAGAGCCGTAACCATTTTTTCCATGGGAAGGGGCTGAAACTGGGGTTGTTTCAGAAGTTCAACCAGCCTTTCTCCACGGGTCAGCTGTTTCTGGGTGGCCTCGTCCAGATCGGAGCCAAATGCTGCAAAGGCTTCCAATTCACGGAACTGGGCCAGATCAAGTCGCAAAGTACCTGCAACCTGTTTCATGGCTTTAACCTGGGCGGCTCCTCCAACTCTCGATACGGACAATCCAACATCAATGGCAGGTCTGATACCGGCAAAGAAAAGGTCTTTGTCAAGGAAGATCTGGCCGTCGGTGATGGAGATAACGTTGGTCGGGATAAAGGCTGACACGTCCCCTTCCTGGGTTTCGATAATGGGAAGAGCTGTCAGGGAACCGGCACCTTCTGCATCGGAAAGTTTTGCTGATCTTTCAAGCAGACGGGAATGGTTGTAAAAAATATCACCGGGAAAGGCCTCACGTCCCGGCGGACGTCTGAGAAGCAGGGATACCTGGCGGTAAGCAGCAGCCTGTTTTGAAAGATCATCATAGATGATCAGGGCATGCTCGCCTTTGTCCCTGAAATACTCGCCCATGGCGCATCCTGCATAGGGAGCAAGATACTGCATGGCAGCTGACTCAGAAGCAGATGCAATAACCACGGTTGTGTATTCCATGGCACCGCGTTCTTCAAGGGCAGCCACAACCTGGGCAACCGTGGATTTTTTCTGGCCGCAGGCAACATAGATACATTTCATATCTGTTTCTTTCTGGGCAAGAATGGCATCAACGGCAACAGCTGTTTTACCGATCTGACGGTCACCAATGATCAGCTCACGCTGGCCACGCCCAACAGGGGTCATACCGTCAACAGCCTTGGCACCGGTGTAGCAGGGCTCATGAACACCTTTCCTGGCGATAACACCAGGGGCAACCAGCTCCATGTTCATATATGTGTCGGAGTTGATGGGACCTTTTCCGTCAACCGGCTCACCTGTTGTGGTGACAACACGGCCTAGAAGGGCTTCACCAACCGGAACCGATGCAATACGGTCGGTTCTTTTTACCACATCACCCTCTTTGATGACCTTGTCATCCCCAAGGATGGCAATACCAACATTGTCTGCTTCAAGGTTCAATGCAAGGCCTAAAATTCCACCGGGGAATTCAACCAGCTCCATTGCCTTAACTTTTTCCAGGCCATATACCCGGGCAATACCATCACCCGCAGATAGAACAACACCAGTTTCACTCAGGTCAACTTCTGCATCAAACCCTTTGATCTGGTCTTTTATTATTTGGCTTATTTCTTCCGCTTTAATTTCCATTTAGACACTCTCACCTTTTTTTAATGTTTCCCGCATATTAATCAGCTGAGTTTTCACGCTGCCGTCCAGAACAAGATCTCCAATTTTTGTTACCACACCGCCAATGAGGCTTGGATCCTGCTCAACATTCAGAACAATAGTTTTCCCCGCTTTTTTGGACAAGGCGTCCTTGATTTTCTCAATGGCTTCCGAGGAAAGCTCTGTTGCTGATATAACACTGGCCTTAACAACCCCTTTGAGTTCATCGGCCAGATCTTTGTAGTAGGAAGCAATTTCCCGCAAAAACGCAATCCTGCCCTTATCAAACAAAAGGACCAAAAAAGATTTCATTATGGCAGACAAATCCGTTGCAGCCAAAACCGCTTGAAGCACTTTTTTCCGATCTTTTTTGTTGTACAAGGGGTTGGTCAATGCGAGTTCAAACTCGTCCTGTGTGTCAAAGAGCCCGACCACAGACGCTAATTCTTCATTGTATTGTTCTGCCTGGCCATCTTCCTGGCCTATGAGAATCAATGCTTTGGCATAACGCCTTGAAACTGCTAAGTTTTTCATTATGCCACCACCTTTTTCAAATATTGATCAACCAGGTTATCCTGATCCTCAGATGAGATGGATTCTTTAATGACCTTCTCTGCCTGTTCCATTGCTTTTTCCACAATTTCCTGTTGAAGAATTGCCTTGGCTGCTTTGAATTCCTGTTGGATGGTGCGCTTTGCCATATCTTCGAGTTTATCCGCCTGGGCCGCAGCTTCCGCAAGGATTCTTACTTTGGCTTCTTCACCCTGTTTAGTATAATCTTCAACAATCTGTTTGGATTCCTGGTCAAGATTTTTAAACCTGGCTTCATATTCAGCAAGTTTTTTTTCTGCGTCTGCTTTTTTCTGCTCCAGATTGCTCAACTCATCTGCAATTTCTTGTTTACGTGATGAGAAAAACTGGACAACCGGTTTTTTGGCAATAAAAAAGCCAGCTACGGCAAGAATACCAAAGTTCAAAACCTTCCAGGTATCAATGGCAAGCCAGCTGTTGTGAACGCCTCCACCCTCTGCAGATGCCCATGCGACAGAGCCAATGCCTGTTGCAAAGACCGTTACAAGGCCTGCAACCTTAAGGTGTCTTTTTCCTAATTTACCTAATTTAAATTTAGTTTTCATTAACAAGCCCTCCCGAGAATCTTTTCGCCGATGGCTTTGGCATATGCCTCAACCTCGCCCTCAAGGGCTTTCCGGGCCTGCTCAGTTTCAGATGCTACCTGCTCTTTAATCTGAGCAAAATTTGCCTGAGCTTTCTTGTTAATTTGGTCAATTATTTCCTTTTCTTCTTTTGATGCCGCTTCAACAAAAGCCTCTTTTTCCTTCAGGCCTTTGGATCTGGCTTCTTTCAAACCTTCCTTGTAGGAATTCTTCTGGGAATCAAGATCAGCAGACGCTTTTTCAACGCCGTCTTCAAGGCCGTCAACCCTTGCTTTTCTTTCCAAAAGAACATTCCGGATCGGTTTGTAGAGTACCAAATTGAGCACAAAAAGCAGAACAAGGAAATTGATCATCTGATATACCAATGATATATCAGGAATCACAGTTATCATAATCTCCCTCCGCCAGTTAATAATTATAAAAAAATCAACTACTTATACACACTGACTGTTTCTTTTCTAAAACAGTCTAAATTCCTTTTAAAACGAGACTTGAGTACCATCCAGGCAAGCTTTTGTCAACATTGAATAATAAATTATTTACCCCATTAATTTGTTATTTTTACAACTGTTTTCAGTTCTAACTGGTTGCAAATTTTCGCATACTGATATTAAGAAGAATTCCAAATCCAACCATATTGGTTACCACAGAGGACCCGCCATATGAAACAAGGGGCAAAGGGACCCCAACCACCGGCATCAAGCCCATTACCATGCCGATGTTGATAAAAATCTGCCAAAAAATCATTGCAGTAATACCAAAGGCTAGAATTGACCCGAACATATTACGGCAGCCATAGGCAATATTCAGCCCCCAGATCAAGAGGATAAAATAAAGGATCAACAGCACTCCACAGCCCGCAAGGCCCCACTCCTCGGCAAGTACGGAAAGAATAAAATCTGTGTGCTGCTCCGGCAAAAAAGAGAGTGCATTCTGGGTTCCTTTTAAGAACCCTTTTCCCGTGAGCATACCAGACCCAATGGCAATTTTGGACTGGATAATATGATATCCTGCCCCCAAAGGGTCCCTGTCCGGGTCTAAAAATGTAAGTATTCTATCTTTCTGATACGCCTTAAGCCCTACAAACCATACCAGGGGTACAGCGGAAAGACCAATACCGGCCAGGGTAAGCAAAACTTTTTTTTCTAGTTTTACAAACAAAGTAATGGACCCGGCAATCAACAATAACAGAAGTCCAGTCCCAAGATCGGGCTGGTTAACAATTAAGACAAAGGGGATAAGACATAAAATTGCCGGTTTGACTAGATTTCTAAACCCCAGACCCTCAATGGATACAGAGCCGGAATAAACAGATGCCAGACTGATAACCAAGGCAATTTTCATGAGCTCGGAGGGCTGCATGCGGACAAACCCAATCACAAGCCATCGGCGTGATCCTCCCCCCAGTTGTCCAAACAGATAAATGGAAACCAGCAACCCCACACAAATTGCATAGATAAACAGATTCAAGTTATCCAATTCCCTGAAATCAATCACCACCGATCCCATCATGATGCAAAATCCTGTGGCCATCCAGACTCCCTGCTTTTTAAAAAGGTAATGAAGACCTTCCCCATCATAGCCTGCAGTGACAGCGCTGTACAAAATAACCAGGCCGACGGAACAGATCGACAAGATAACAAACAGGAGTCCCCAGTCAAAATTCTCAATCAGCCGCCTGTCAAACATGATACACTCCTGTATTTCCGGGTTTTATGGTGTCTGTTTTTGAAGATATTTTTTTATTAAAGCACCTGCAACCGGGGCTGCCGCACTGGAACCATGCTCCCCGTGCTCTATTATCACTGAGATGGCAATTTTCGGATCATCTGCAGGGGCATAACAGACAAACCAAGCATGGTCCCTAAGGGTTCTGCCAAGGTTTTCATTGTCAAACTTTTCTCCGGTCTTTCTGCTGAACACCTGGGCAGTTCCGGTTTTTCCGGCAATAGTGATACCCTTTGTCCTAATCCTTCTGGCAGTTCCCCGATCCCCATGAACCACCTCTAAAAGTCCTTTTTTGACCATGGACAGGGTTTCCTTGCTTGCCGGCAGGCCACCTGTTATCTCAGGTTCGATGGATTTAACAATATTGCCCTCACTGTCTTCAATTGATTGTACTATCCTGGGCCGGTAAAGGGTTCCGCCATTTCCCACAGCAGCAATAAAAACTGCCATCTGCAGGGGGGTAACCAGATTAAACCCTTGCCCAATACTGATGGAAAGTGTTTCTCCTGCCTGCCAGGCTTCTTTGAAACGTTTTTTCTTCCAGGCTGCCGTTGGGATCAGTCCCCGCCTTTCATGGTCAAGCTTTATTCCAGTGGATCTGCCCAGCCCGCACCCATTCGCATACTGGGCAAGGGTATCCACCCCTGTCTTTTCTCCTGCCTGGTAAAAAAAGACATCACAGGACTGGGCAATGGCATCCACCACACTAATTTCCCCATGCCCGTTTTTGTTCCAGCATTGATACCGCCTATTTCCGAACTTATAATATCCCGGGCAAAAAGAAGTGCTATAATTGTCAATTACCTTTTCTTCCAAGGCGGCAAGGGCGGTGATGATCTTATAGGTGGAAGCCGGGGGATACTCGGCCTGAATAGCCTTGTTATTCATGGGTTTTCCCGGATCTGACATTAATGCCTGCCATTTTTTATTGCTGATCCCGCCAATAAAATCATTCTGATCAAAGCTGGGTGTACTGGCCATGACCAAAACATCGCCGTTGGAAGGATCAATGGCCACCACAGATCCATCATTTCCTTCAAGCAGTTTTTCCGCTGTCCGTTGCAGCACAAGATCAAGGGTAAGGTGTAAATCATTTCCCGAGAGGGGATCCACGGTTTTCAGCACCTTTATAACCCTTCCGTTAACGTCCACCTCTACCTGGCGGCCCCCTCTTTTCCCCTGCAAAAAAGGTTGGAAACTTTTTTCAATCCCATACCGCCCGATGGAATCGCCGGCCCTCACATTGGGAAACCTGCCGCCCTCAAGCTCCTTGCGGTTAATTTGTCCAAGGTAGCCCAGAAGATGGGCAGCCGTCTTTTTATAGATATAATGGCGGGTGGGTTCAATATCAATATGAATTCCCGGCAAATCAAACTTATGGGCCTCGACAATGGCCAATTGATCCCTTGAAATATCCCGCTTCAAGGTCAAGGGCTTATAAAATGCAGTTTTCCCCGCCTTTTTAATGTTCTCCATCAAAGTTTCACAGGGGACATCAATCAAGCTAGCAAGCCTTTCTACGGTCTCATTCACCGGGTGGGCATCTTCCAATACAATGTTCAGGTAAAAGGCAGGACGGTTGTCCACAACAAGGTTATGATTCCGATCATAAATAAGCCCCCGGGAGGATTTAATGCTTTTAAGCCGGACACAATTGGTTTGGGAAAGGCGGCGGTATTCCTCCCCTTTGATTAATTGAAGATATACCAGCCTTAAAAACAGCAAGGCAAATACCATCAAAATACAAAGGCTTGCACCCATAAGGCGCTGTTTTATCCATTCCCGGTCAGCATTTTTGTTTAAGCCGCTCACATCAACCCCTGTATTTATGGGCAAATTGTTTTTTCAACATCTTTACCAGATACATCCAATACTGCCGAAGCGCATTTATCATCCAGACACCGGGCGGGATAAGGAGTCCTCCCCAAAAAAGCTGCCATCCCATCAAAGTGAAATCAATCTGCGAAATAGCCTGACTGCCCTGTCCTATAAAAACCGAGAACAGGATCAACCCCTGCTGGATGAAGACAGAAACCAGACTGATAATCAGGATAAATATGATACTTCGTTGAAAGACAAATTGTTTAAACAATTGTACGATCAAATAAATCCACAAATAAGAAAAAATATGATGAAAAAACGCCACTCCCGATATGCTGTCCATGACAACGCCCACAAGGATAATAGTCAGGATTACGGCATAATGGGAATAGACAAGGCTTAAACAGATGATGTTCATTATCATCAGGTCAAAACACTGGGGAAACCAGTCAAAGGCAGGAAAAACAATGGTTTGGAAAATAATTAAAAAAATTGTGACAATGACAAAAAACAAAATATTCATCATTTTAGAATTCTTAGCAAATTATTTAGCATTTATAAACACAAGCACGTCTTCGAGTTTATC
>DAOWDR010000646.1 GCA_030638935.1 Desulfobacteraceae bacterium
GTATACTGATTTTCAATATTGAATTCCATCTACAATTCGTTAATTTTTCTGCCAAACTTCACTGCTGATCTATAATTTTTTAAGCATTATTTTCTATTTTTATAAAAATCGTTTCACCTAACATCGGTCATTTATCCAAAGGAAAGGAGCAGGTATGAAGGATCAGGCTTCAGAAGTTTTTCTCCAGCGGGCCCGGGTCATCACCATGGCAAGAAGGACCGCATTTATTTTAGTTATCATTGCCTTGTTTTACTCATTGGCAGCCATTGTCTATTCCACCCAGGTTATTTACAAGGTAAAGCTCAATTATGCGGTCATCCTTGAGCAATTTGGAGGAAAAAGGCAGGCTGTCACCGAAGTGGGCTGGCATTATCGCCTCCCTTTTTTTACGAAACTTGAAAAAGAAGTTCCCTTAATGAACCAGAACATGTATCTGGGAGGCTCTTCTGCCCCCATAAAAATCATTTCCCAGGAAAACGTCGCCCTATGGACCTCAGCCCTGATGACCTTTAAAATTAAAGATCTGAAGGTATGGGGCATTGAAAACCTTTCCCCTGAAATTTTACTCCAGGGCGATTTTGACGGTATTTCCAAGGACATTCTCCAGGGAGAAAAGGTAAACAAACTGATAAGTGACAGGGAAACCATTAAAGAAGCAATCTTTGAGGCTTTAAAAAACAGGCCCATTAACAAAAATGGCCCAACCCTTGAGGGGAAATTCGGCATCGAAGTGGTCAGTTTTGTACTCAATGAAACAAGATTCGGGGACAAGCTTGTGGAGGCCACGGAAGAAAAAAAGCGTCGCCAGCTCATCGCAGAGGCAGATAATTATGCCGCAGACCAGGAGGCCGACCGGATCAAAAAACTATACAAAGCCTATCTTGAGGGTATCAGCGCCCTGCACACAGCCCTTGGCGGATCACAAGCCCAGCGGGTGAACCCGGCCCTGTTTGAATTTCTCTCCCAGCAAAAATGGGCAACCGCCTATGAGAAAAATCAGTCGGACCAGAAAACATTTGTACTCCATGGCAGCGGTCAGACGCCTTCCTTGACACTGCCCTCCTTTGCTAAAAAGCGGATGATGCAAAAAATGGAACAGGAGATGTCCAGTAAAAGCGACAAGACAACCCCTTAAGGTGTTGCCCGGGAGGAGCGAATGGCCAAACGAATCACAAAAGAAAAAATATATATCACGCTTCCTGAAGAAACCATTAAAAAAATCGAATCCATGGCAGCAACATGGACCTATGATACAAAGGCCTTTGTAAGAAGTCGCCTCAACCAGTACAAGGCGCCAAGCCCTGTTGTTTCAAGCGTAAAGGAGTTATTGTATCTGATTTTTTTCATGCGCAGAAAAAAAAAGCAGATGAATGTACTCAACAATCCGGAAATCCTGACGGACTGGAAAAAACGATTTCTTTATTCCGGAGAAACCAACCCGGGTGCTTCCTGGAACCGGGTCATTGAAAAAGAACTGACAAAACCGGAATATCATTATCTCATTGCCGTTCTGGACCGTGAATTAACAGACCTCCACGTCCCCATGGAACTTGCGGAAACCTTTGATAAAATCTACCGTGCCCATATTAGAAAAGAGCATATTGAAGACCCGGATGTGCCCAAGGCACCCATCATGCTCATCGAAGGAACTTCCGGCAGCGGTAAATCCGCCACGGTCCGGGAAGCCCTTGAAAAGGTGGTCTTTAGAAATGAGGTCATTCCTGCAGTGGACTGGAAGATAAAAAAAGAAGAAATTCTGGCAAAACACAGCCTGTTTGCAGCACTTGAGGATGTTGACCCGGACTTTGCCATGAAAATTGCCAGAAAGAAAAAACTGGCCTTTTACAGGCGGCTGGCCAATATTCCCATCCTGCGACGGATATTCAAAAAACGAATCATGAGCAGTCTCACCAATTTTGAGGAACGTGGAATTGAGGTGGATTCCTCCATTGTCACCCCCAATGATTACCAGACAGCATTGTCCGGAGAACCGGGCAATTATTTTAAACGGGCCATGGGCCACCCCAAGGTCACCTCCATCCGGCACATTGAAGAAGCCCATTCCGCCTTTGGAAAATCGGAAAGCAGCCCCGGGGGAGGAGGAGCGGAAAAACAGCAGCGGACCCTCATTGATACCAGCAATATTGTGCTGGATGAAATTATTGACGGAAGAAGGGATTGTTTCCTCATTGCCACCACCGATCAGACCCATCGGTTTGACTCTGCCATTTACAGGAGATTTGTGGAAAGAGGCTGTATCATTGACATGTCCAAGTTCTGGATGAACCAGGAAAATCTTAAAAAAATTATCCTCCTTGAAATTAACCGCCACCAGATCCCCACCCATTACCGGCCGGAATCAAAACGCCTGGACCAGGCAGCCGAAAAAATCTATACCATTTTCAAGGAACGAAGCCTCAAGATCAGCCCGGCCTATGTCAGAAAACTCATTGAATCCATAATTAATATCCGGGGGGATTTTATCCTTGAGTTCCTGGACAATAGCATTCTTGTCCGTTCTGCCTTCCAGCTGGTGGCCAAAAATGTCTATGGAGAACTATACAACAAGGTGGTTGACCGCATGGACCGGAATGTCAACTGGGAAGAGTATGTGGGGGATATCAAGGACAAATTTTCGGAAATGGCCAATAATTGTTTTAACTACGGGGTCAGCGAAGAAAAAGGAGTGGTGCTGACAGGCCCGCCTGGCAGCGGAAAAACTTTTCTGGTCAGAACCTGGCTCTCCTCCAACCTGAAAGTCCATGACATTGCCACAAGCCCTTCTGCCCTGCAGGATTCAGCAAGCCCTGTCCACGGTGCGGTTGCCAACCTTGAGAAAGTTTATGACATCGCAAAAATGGTAGCGCCCACCGTGATTTTCTTTGACGAGGGGGATGCCCTGGCCCCGAAAAGAAGCGGAACCGGGGGACAACCTTCCGATGCCCTGACCAATAAATTTTTAAATATTATTGACGGAGAAATCCCATTAAACAAAGTATTAACGGTGCTGACCACCAATCGTCTGGATATTTTAGATCCTGCCCTGATCCGGTCCAAGCGGTTGAAAATCCTTGAGATTTCAGGGCATGTGCGACAAAAAGATATTTTTGATATCATTAAAAAACAATTTGACGATGTTCCCCATAAACGGGAATTTGAAGTGGAAAAAATCATTGAAACAGCCCAGGGCATCTGCAACACTCCGGCTGATTTCACTTCCTTTACGGAAAAAGCAATTGCCCTTTGCAGCACTGAATATAAGGTATTATTAAAACTTCGGGATTTGAAAAACTCAACCGAGCAGGAAAAACACGAGTTCATCAAATTAAATTTTAAAACCATCCTGGGAATTCTGGATGCGGTCAAGGCTCCGCCCCTGTTAAAAGCCAACATAAAAAACGATCTGAAAAACTTTGTAAAACACTATGACCAGATCATGGAATCGGTGGACCATATCACATCGGAAAAAAATTACCCGATAGTGGAGGCCCATCTGGAATCCGCCAGAAGGGAAATTTCCAGAAGCCCGGTGCGCAAAGGATCCATCCAGCTCAATGAATTTCTTGAAACAGAACTGAGCAAGGAACCCCAGGTGGGATTTATCATTGGTGTGGGCGCCAATGACGTGACAGGAATGCTCCTGCCCATTGCCACCAGCCTCACCGGCCGCGTGGACGGCTCAGCCATCATCGTCACAGGGGCAGTTTCCACCGCAGCACCCAATGCCGCCCAGCTGGATATGGCCGTAAAGATGACCAAGCAATCGGCCCAGGAAGCCCTGACAATGGTAAAAAATTATATCCAGGAGCTGTCTCCCAAAATCAGTATCCCCTGGCTGTTCGGAGATCTGTTAAAACGCTACACCCTCCACCACCAACTTTTGTCAGCCTCATATAATGTGGGGGGCCCCTCGGCCGGGTATGCCCTGGCCTTAAACACCTTGTCTGCACTCTTGAGAATTCCTCTGTGCATCGATTTCGGTATCACCGGTGCCCCCTGGACCAAGGGAGTGCGGAAAGATGAGGTTGGCGGATCAGTCATCATCGGCGGCCACCGGAAAAAGACGGAAAAGGTATTGCTCTACCTGAGACGCATGTATATGCCTTTGCAAAACTATAAGGACCTGGAACCGGAATTTTTAATCGGGTATTGGCAGCGAAAAAAAGATATTATCGCCGTGACCCATTTTGCAGATCTCATGCCCGAGGTCCTGTTTCTGGACGATGCCCATAACAACCTAAGGGAAGAACTTATTGAAAAAAGGATCACCTACAAAAGTGAAAAATACTATGCCACCCAGCAAACTTCTTCTCTAAAGCAAGAAATCATCCAGACAAAAAAACTTATGAGAAAACGGGCAGAAGAGGAAATCCTCCGCCGGGTTAATGCAATTCACATGTATCTTTTGGACCCTAACAGGGAAAAATATATTTCCCATGAGCAGATATTCCAAACCTATATGAAAGATTAACTCCTCAGGCCTTTGGCCAGGCTATAATATATCATAGCCTGGCTATGGCTATGTCAAAATAAGGATATTTTTAAAAGATTTTTTCCTCTTTAAACGTCGCCATACCCTCCTTAAAAAAGATTCTTACCAGATATAAATGCATATTTTCACTGCCAATATTTTCATAATACAAAAACATGTTGTCATCGTTGATATGGTTGTTTGAAGACAAAGAACCACACATAAACTGGGTAAAAGAATTCCCGCTATATAAATCAGTGGTTTGCATGACTTCCAGTTCATGGGTATGGCCGCAAAAAACATGTTCAATATTATGCTCATGCACAAAATCAATAATGGAAGCCGAATTTTTTAAAGGACACTCGTCAGTTCCTAAAATGGAATGATGAATCAGCAAGAGGGGCAAATCATATTCCATTTGTTTGATTTTCCTGGAAACCGCATTCAGAACTTCTTTTTCAACATATCCTTCGTCCCTGTACAATTCATTGGAATCAATGCAGATAATCAAAACAACCTGTTTCTTTATCGAAACGGATTTAATAAAATTGATATCTGTAAAATTGTCCCGGACCTTGGTTATTCCCCGGTCCAAAAACAGGTGCTGCTTCTTGGTTTTCTCCATTTCAGGGATGTAAATGATTTCTGGATTGTAAATATGTTTTCGGAATAATTCATGGGAGCGCATATTTCTTTTGTCATGGTTACCAATGATCGAGATTATATTTTTGCACTTGAGCGCTTTTAAAAAGCGTCCTGCTTTGATGTATTCATCTACCAGTCCATCGGTTGTATTGTCTCCGGTATTGATAATAATATCGCTGTCAAATGAATTGATCTTTTTTATCAGGATTTTATCGTTTCCGTCCCAATGGCGGGGACCAAAATGAAGATCTGAGATGTGTAAAACATTCATGCATGACTCCTGTTTTAACAACAAAGGTGAGATAACGCATTAAATCAATACACTCTCTTATAACTATATTGATACATGCGCAATGGCCAAACCATATTCTATCAATTTTAATATTATGCTCAAATGAAA
>DAOWDR010000722.1 GCA_030638935.1 Desulfobacteraceae bacterium
AGAAGGGGTCTATATACCCTCTTTTTTTATCCCCCAATGGGATGAAAACGGCATCCAGACCCTGACCCCTTTGTATGAAGATTATACCAGTATTAAGCGGGCCTTTTTACCTGAACTGACTTTGGACAACTTTCCCATGGACCCCATCGTTCCCTATGCCAAGCCCGTACATGACAGACTGCGCCTGGAGATTGCCAGGGGATGCTCCAGGGGATGCAGGTTTTGCCAGGCCGGCATGATCTATCGGCCGGTGAGGGAACGGTCCATGGAAGATCTGCTGGAGATCGCCAGGGTCTCTTTAAAATCAACCGGATATTCTGAAATGTCCCTGCTTTCACTGAGCACGGGGGATTATTCAAATCTGCCCCAATTGATGCAGCAATTGCTTGCCATGAACCAGGGCCAATGCAATTCCATTTCCCTTCCTTCCATCCGGGCGGAAAAACTCACCCCGGAGCTCATGGAGCTGATAAAAACAGTTCGAAAAACAGGATTTACCATTGCCCCGGAAGCAGGCACCCAGCGCCTTCGGGACATTATCAACAAAAACCTCACAGAAGAAAGCATCTCAGCCACGGTTGAAAATGCCCTGGAGCTTGGCTGGAAAAACATCAAACTTTATTTCATGATGGGCCTGCCCTTTGAAGAGATGGAGGACATCCAAGGCATCTGCAAGCTATCCACTCAATTAGCCCAAGCCCACGCCAAGGGGAAAAAGGGAATAACCGTCTCTATCGCAGGTTTTATACCCAAAGCCCATACCCCTTTCCAGCGCCATTCCCAGATGACACTTTCAGAAACAACAGAAAAACTGCAATATTTAAAAGACAATTTACGGCACAAAAGAATTAAGCTCAAGTGGCAGGATCCGAAAATGAGCCTGTTGGAAGGGGTCTTTGCCAGGGGTGACAGAAAACTTGCCCCCTTACTTACGGCTGCCTTTGAAAATGGATGCCGTTTTGACGGGTGGACCGATAAATTTAATTTTAGCCTCTGGCAAAAAGCCTTTGATGACACTGGCATTGATCCTTTGTTTTATACCTCCCGCAAGAGAAGTGATGATGAAGCCCTGCCCTGGGATCACATTGATTCAGGCGTAACAGACACTTTTCTGAAAAAAGAATTTCAAAAGGCTCAAAAAGAAGCTTTGACACAGGATTGCCGGGAGAATGACTGCACTGGATGCGGAATCTGCGATTTTGAAAAAATCCAGCCGGTTATCCATGATGTGAAAACTGCCTTGAAAGTATCCCCCGGCCCAATGAGCTCTTTGCCGACCATGTTGCCGGATGATGCCTTTTTAAAATTTGATGTTATATTTTCAAAACTTGACAGGGCCCGATTTTTCGGACACCTGGAACTGGCCACCATCATCCAGCGAGCCGTAAAGAGGGCAGGTCTTACCGTCAAATACTCCAAAGGATTTAACCCGTCCATGAAGCTTTCCTTTGAGAATGCATTGCCCCTGGGGATGGAGAGTGAGGAAGAGACACTTTTTATCTTTCTTGAAAAAGGCAGTCGTCCCGATGAGATCAAGGAGGTCTTAAACAAGGTGCTTCCCACGGGGCTCCATGTCATTGATTGCCGCCACCATTCCAAACTCAGACAAAGGGACAATACAAGAGCGGCCTACCATATCCGTTTTTCCACCCCCTGTCTGGATCAGGAAAGCATTGATAAATTTTTAAATTTATCTGAATTTATGGTTGAAGACAGGAGCAAAAAGGGTAAAATAAGGAAAACGGATTTAAGACAATCTGTTCAGACGATTACCCTCCTTGATCTTACAAGTATTGAAATGGTATTGCAGCAATACAATACAAGAACCATCAGACCCACAGAGATGCTGGCAAAACATTTCAATATAGACGAAGAATCCATCCAGACTGCAAGAATTAAAAAAATCAAACAAGGATGATCCCATGCTAAAAGAGCTTGTTGTAAATTCAGCCCCCCACGAAACCCGGGTCGCCCTCCTTGAGAACGGCACCATTGTCGAAGTTTTCATTGAAAGGGAAGATGAAACCAGCATTGCCGGCAACATCTATAAGGGAAGGGTCCAGAGGGTCATGCCCGGTATGCAGGCCGCCTTTGTGGACATTGGGTTTGACATGGCAGCCTTTATCTATGTGGATGATGTTCTGGACACGGCAAGTCATAAAATGTACCAAAAATTTGAACAGGACACAGATGTTGACAACGAAGAAGACTTAGATGAATCCGACATGGAAACCACGGAAATGGAAAAATCCCATGGTTCCTGGAAAACTTCCCTGCCTGAATGCAGTATTGAAGATCTTTTGACAGAGGGACAGGAAATCCTGGTCCAGGTGGCCAAATCCTCCATCGGAACCAAGGGCCCCAGGATCACCACCCATATTTCCCTTGCCGGTCGCTACCTGGTCCTCATGCCCACGGTGGATCACATCGGCATCTCCAAGCGTATTGAAGAGGAAGATGAAAGAACCAGGCTCAAGGAACTGCTACTGTCCATTAGGAAAAATAATTTCGGCTATATTTTCAGGACCCAGGCCCAGGGAATAGACCAGGACACCATTAAAAAAGAAATGGATTTTCTTAACAACACCTGGGATGACATCATGGCCAAAAGCCGTGCTGTTTCAGCAACCGCCCTGGTAT
>DAOWDR010000430.1 GCA_030638935.1 Desulfobacteraceae bacterium
ACAGACCCGAGGCTATTTCCCTGTGGGTCTGGGATTCCGTTGTCCTGGCTCCGATGGCCACCCAGGTTAAAAGACCGGCTATATACTGGGGGGTGATGGGGTCTAAAATCTCCGTGGCAGTGGGCAGTCCCATGGCATTGATTTTAATGAGCAGGGACCTGGCCTTTCTTAATCCCTGGTCCACATTGTAAGAAGCATCCAGATCAGGGTCATTGATCATGCCCTTCCAACCAACCGTGGTCCTTGGTTTTTCAAAATAGACCCGCATGATCAGATTGATCTTGTCCCCGACTTCTTTGCGCAGACTGGTCATTTTTTCGGCATATTCCAGGGCCGCATCAGTGTCGTGGATGGAGCAGGGGCCGGCAATTACCAGGAGACGCTTATCCTTTCCCTGTAAGATGTTTTCAACATCTTTTCGTCCGTTAATAACGGTTTGGGCCACATCATCTGTGACGGGCAGCTCTTCTTTGATCATGGAAGGAGAGGTCAGGGGCTTGAATTCTTTTACATTGACATCATAGGTTTGTTTCATGGCTGTTTTTTCCTTTGCAGATTTTTCACCGCCACAGCTAAAAACAAAGAAGCCGCAGGCGGTTATTGCCTGCGGCTTTCATTAATAAAAAATCAAATCAGCGCAACACAGGCAGATAGGTATAAAAATAAAACCTAAAATAAAATCCGTCTGTGCTGCAAAAATTCATAGTATTCACTCCTGTTAGAATCCTTTACCTAAAACATATTTGGAGTATTGTGTCAAGCAATTTGTTTTATGGGATTTATTGCTTATCAAGTCATATCTTTGCTGTCATATTTTTTCCTTGACAAGGAACTAGGATAATAAATAAGTAGGGTAATGATTGCCAGGCCATTGAAACTCGAATAAAGGGGTTGCCCATGGATATGAAGCGGGATTATTACGAAGACGTTCGCCTGATCTCATCGTCGGTGGCAGGCTTTTGGTTTGCCGGTCTTTTGGCCTTTCTTTACCTGTTCCCCTTATTTGTTGATAATTATTATATATATGTGGCCAATTATATTGCCATTAATATCATTGTGGCGGCAGGGCTCAACCTTTTGGTGGGATATACGGGTCAGATTTCTCTGGGCCATGCCGGTTTTTTCGCCATTGGCGCCTATGGTACCGTGATTCTCATGGCCAAGGCAGGGTTCCCTTTTTTACTGGCCCTGCCCTGTGCAGCCCTTGTGGCAGCGGGATTTGGTTTTCTTCTAGGGTTGCCTGCCCTGCGCCTGGAAGGCCCCTACCTTGCCATTGCCACCCTGGGATTCGGTCTGACAATTACCCAGGTCATAGGCAGGATAGAGCTGTTCGGGGGGAGGGAAGGGCTGCATACACCGGATATAGTCATGGGTCCCTGGATAATTGATACGGATAAGGAGTTTTATTTTCTCTTGATCACCCTGACTATTCTTTTATTGCTGTTTATGCGAAACCTGATCAAGACCCGTGTGGGAAGAGCCTTTATTGCCATAAGGGATGCTGATATCGCTGCCCAGACCATGGGGGTCAACATTGTTTACTATAAAACCCTTGCCTTTGCCGTGTCCGCCTTTTATGCCGGTATCGGCGGCGGCCTCTACGCCTTTGTCTTAAAATTTATCGAACCTGAAATATTCACCCTGATGATGTCCATCATGTTTTTGGCCATGGTGGTGGTGGGGGGGGTAGGCTCCATGATGGGAGCCATCACCGGTGCCACCCTTTTGTGCTGGCTGGATCTGAAACTGAGAAATATTCTGGACATCCCCTATATTGGCGACTGGCTGGAAACACTTTCCAAATCCTGGTTCTCCATTACCGGGGTATCCAATATCCAGTTTATTGTGTTTGGTTCCATCATGATTCTAATTATGCTCTTCGAACCCCTGGGGTTGTACGGGGTTTGGCTGAGAACCAAGAGGTATTGGCGGACCTGGCCTTTTTAGGTGACAGTTTTTTCCATTGGTTTGATCAAGGAGGCAGGATGGTTGATTTTGTTCAGATGATTGTCAGTGGCGTTGCCGTGGGCAGTTCCTACGCCCTCATGGGGCTTGCCATGGTCATAATTTATAAGACAAGCGAGGTTCCCAATTTTGCCCAGGGTGAAATGGCCCTGGCATCTTCTTTTTTCGCTATGATGTTGCTGACATCATTTGAGATGTCGCTTTTGCCCGCCTTTTGTCTGACATTTGCCTTTGCGGCGGCTTTGGGGTGTTTCCTTGAGATTGCCATTCTCCGCCGGGCCAAAAATCCTAATATCCTGGGGATGATCGTCATCACCATTGGCCTTGAGATGGTGCTTGTGGGACTGGTCTCCTGGAAATTCGGTGCTGAACAGACAACCATGCCCTTCCCAATCGGTCCCTATGACAGTTTTATAATTGGCGATATTTTTATCAGCAAGCTGGACGTTTTAACCCTTGGCACGGCCCTGGTTATCATGGGGGGGCTCTATTTCTTTTTTGAATATTCAAAGCTGGGCCTTGCCATGAAGGCGACCCAACAAAATAGCGTGGCTGCAAGAATCGTGGGGATTCGAACCAACCGGATCATGATGATGACCTGGGGAATGTCCTCCATGGTGGGAGCCTGTGTAGGTCTTTTGATTTCCCCCATTATCATGAATCCCTATATGATGTGGGACCCAATGCTAAAGGGGTTTGCAGCGGCTGTCATGGGTGGGAT
>DAOWDR010000020.1 GCA_030638935.1 Desulfobacteraceae bacterium
TAAAAGACTATTCAAACAAAAGAAAATACCCTAGGTAAATGAGATGGGGGTAAATTACAAGAAGAATCAATCCCAATCTTGCATAAAAAAAGAATCATATGGTGCGCAAATTATTTGGGGCAGCCATCACCGGCCGGGGTGGGATGCAGTTCACTGATTGAACAATTCTGACAGGTTCTAAATTCCGCTGCGCTGAAGGCGGAAAACTCGCTGCGCTCAAACAGTTCCGCCTTTTAACCGCTCCACTGCATTAAGAACCTGTACAGAATTGCAATCAACGATTCACCCGCATCCCACCCCGACCTCTAACTCCACTCCTAACCGGTCTTAAGAATTCTATTTTCACGGATGAGAATTTTAAAAATATGCTACAGTAAAATGTATTAACAGGATCGGTGTATGTCCAATCGCATTAGCTTCTGGAAACCTGTTAACATATTAACAGAATTCTCCGTAAATCAAATGCAATTCCCTACAACCCCAATATATTGTGTCGGGCTTTGATTTTAAAAAAAATCTTTTTAATAAAAGTCCGGGCTTTTAAATTCAGAATTTGTAGAGAAAAATCATGGACATAGTCCACACCATGCCAGAATGGATATCCCCTCATTTTTATCTCCAATAAAGAATATTCCAGTAGGATATCCCTAAATTAATTATATTTTTACCTAAGTTGAGTTGTTAAAATTTCTTTACAGGTATTGGAAAGATTGCTATGGAATTCTTAATCCAGTTTTTAACCTTATTGGGTTGGGTATAATTCAAATTTACAAAATATACGGACATGTCGACCAACTTGAGCCCACAGTTCACCCGGCCCGTTAGGCATATGGAAAGGAGATTTATTGAGATTGAAAAGCAAAGGAAAAGCCAAGGTAACAAAAAAAACTGAATGTGAGCAATCTAAACCAATAGAATTAACAAAGGTTAGCATTGAAAATATTAATAAAAATTTCATGGAGCGTTTAACACCTTGGCTTCACCTGTTGATATCAATTGTGGCAGTTTCTGTATCAGTTTATTCGGTCTATTTTTCTGTCACAAAAACATCAGAAATATCTCAACAAAACATAGCACAGCAAAAGATATCATGGACTCTGACTCTTCTGGCTCAACTTACGAGTAACAATCCTGATCTACAAAAATTTGCTGCAACAACGTTCGCTGCACTTTACGATAAGGGGGCCGTACCTAATGAGTTATTGCCTGCTCTACAAGAGGCAGCAGGAAATCCAAAAACGAACCCCGATGCGGCTATGATACTGAGGAATTTGTTGGGGAGTAACCGCTATCCATCTACCATGCAGCTTGGTACCAATATATTAAACTGTTTGTTTCCCGTTTCTCTTGATAATAGCCGGTTTATTCGTATTGGCGAAGAAAATGGACGGTATTTTATTAGCGTGATTGTTTCCTATGATGATACAGTCGATTTTGAAATTGTGAATAACGTTCCGCATTCCAACGCTTTGTCGAATGTT
This sequence comes from Desulfobacteraceae bacterium, assembly GCA_030638935.1. Lineage (GTDB taxonomy): Bacteria > Desulfobacterota > Desulfobacteria > Desulfobacterales > Desulfobacteraceae > NBML01. The sequence continues at coordinate 1,482 of DAOWDR010000020.1, forward strand.
TTTACCACTCACTCAGGCACCTTGGTGGTAAACAGCTTAAAAACAGGCGATCTGATTTATAAGGTGGATGTGGGATCCGAGATTATTGTTTCTTACAACAATAAAGTGATGAAAATAACTAAGGATAAAATTATAGTAGGTGGAATCACTCTTGGAGGTAATTCTATTAATACAGGCGTAGGTATTATTCTCCATAAAAATGGCAGCACTGGCATCGGAGGGTCAGTTGGAAACATCCCTAAGCGTGTTATGGAACTCTACAAAAGGGCATTGGCAAAGAATAGGTAAAGCTGCACGGCTGATTATCGACGAATCTGAATTCAACTTTATTCACTGACAAATTTCAGCTTGACCGTTTTTCCTTGGTATTCTCTATAAAAAATTGACAGCAGACTTCTGGTTACAATCCGTACAGCATCAGAGTGGATATTTCTTACTTTTTATCGTCAATAAAGTTGATTTATATATGTCAGCACTTTTTCAAAAAATGATGTTGACTGCGCTATATTTTTCAGATAGCTGTTAAAGGCTGTTCGAAAAATTATTTTTGTAAGATCCATAGAAGAAAACTGTTAAATTCATTGTTAGCAACCCACATTCCCACAAAGGAGAAACGATATGGCTGCAACAAAAAAAGAAACTGTTCTGGACTTTCTTAAAAAGACCTATAAGGAATACAATTTTGATTCTCGCAAAAACTTAATAACATTATCATACGACTTTATCATTGATACAGGGACCGCCAGAATATTCATCAAAATTGGGAGGAAACGTTGGGATGAGTCTAATAACAGTTCCATTGTGAATTATTTAAAATCGAAAGAACAACAGATTCGTGAAGCTCTTTTGGCCAATGAGAACGCAATTCTTACACTGAAATAGCCCGAATAGAATCCAATGGATTTTCATACAACTATTTATTTTTAAATTGCTAAAAGTAGGCATTTTTATATTTTTCAGGCCAAAATATCTGTACGCCACAATCTTCAATTCTGTTGGTATGAAAATTAACATGATTGGAGGTAAGCGTTTTTTTAAAAGATACAACTGGAGTTTTTTAAGGGAACTTTTTCTCAGAAATAACAGATATTATGGGCAGATTGCCGAGGCAGAGGCAGGTGATGGTGGAAGGTTTGAGCCGGTATTGAATGGCAGCGTGCCCCATGGACGGGGCCAAGCGCCATTCACCTCGGACCAGGACATGGATGTCCTGGGAGAATGAGGCGATGGCCTTCCCCCATCTCCTGCCGGTACTTGTTGAAACTGTCGGAACATCTTCTGCAAAAGCCGGTTATAAATTTTAAAACCAAAAATCTGTGACCCGGAAATAAATCTGGATCTTGATACCAGGGCACCAAAATGGTATATTTCTCCGATTTATTAAATATTTAATTTGAGAAGAGATTTTTTGAAAAAAAAAGATAAATTTACATTTTTGTGCCAGTCCTGTGGAGCGCAAACCCCTAAATGGATGGGGCGGTGCCCGGAATGCGGGGAATGGGATACCCTGGTTGAGGAGAAAATTTTATCAGCCGGGTCTGGTAAAAACCGTACTATTTCCGCTCCCAAGCCAGTGTCCATTAATTCCGTGGAGGTCACGGAAACCCAGAGGTTGACCACGGGCATCACCGAATTTGACCGGGTTCTTGGCGGCGGCATTGTGGAAGGATCACTTATCCTGATTGGGGGGGACCCAGGCATTGGTAAATCCACTCTCATGCTCCAGGTGTTGGCCATCCTGGCTAAATCCAAAAAAAAAGTTCTGTATGTGTCGGGTGAAGAGTCTGTCCTGCAGCTTTCCATGCGGGGAAAACGGTTGGATTCAGGAAGCGACACCCTTTTTATTGTGGCGGAAACGGATTTGGACTCCATTCTTTCCATGGTGGAAAAACAGCACTACGATGCAATGGTGATTGATTCCATCCAGACTGTGTTTCATCCCGAGGTTTCCTCCACACCGGGCAGCGTGACCCAGATCAGGGAGGCCTCCATGCAGTTCATGCGTTTGGCCAAGACCACGGGTATTCCCATTTTTCTGGTGGGTCATGTCACAAAGGTCGGGGCCATTGCAGGTCCCAGGATCATGGAACACATGGTGGATACTGTCCTTTATTTTGAAGGGGATAAGAGCCATATCTTTAGAATCCTCAGGGCGGTGAAAAATAGGTTCGGGTCCACCAACGAGATCGGGGTCTTTGAAATGCGGGAAACGGGCCTTGAACAGGTACCCAATCCTTCGGCCGTATTTTTGTCGGATCGGTCTTCAGTGGCACCGGGTTCGGTGGTGACTTCCAGCATGGAAGGCACAAGGCCCATCCTGGTGGAGATCCAGGGACTTGTTTCCAGCTCAGGTATGGGAAACCCAAGGCGGACGGTGCTGGGGCTTGATAATAATCGAGTTGCCCTGATTTTGGCGGTCATGGAAAAACGCCTTGGAATGAACTTATCCGGGCTGGATGTTTTTATGAATGTCATCGGCGGGGTCAGAATTGTCGAGCCGTCTGCCGACCTTGCCATTGCTGCTGCCCTGGCCTCAAGTTTTTTGGACAAGCCGGTCCACAAGGAAACCACCCTGATTGGTGAAATAGGTCTGACCGGGGAGATACGGGCGGTAAGCCACGCCCAGTCAAGGATCAAGGAGGCTTCCAAAATGGGATTTACCACCTGTTTGGTCCCAAGTTCCGCCATGAAACAATTATCCCGGATAGAGGGAATGACCATAGAAAGTGTTAGTTTTTTAAAGGACGCCATGGAGGTATTATTTGATGGCCAAGAAGAGTAAAGGGCCCAATAAGGGATCGGGTAAAGGGTCAAAGGGCAATCAATGGGCAGACCATTTGACCCAGAGGGCCAAGGCTGAAAATTATCCTGCACGGTCGGTGTATAAACTTGAGGAAATCCAGAAAAAATTCAAGGTCATGGGCCCGGCATGCCAGGTATTGGATCTTGGGTGTGCCCCGGGGTCCTGGCTCTTGTATGCGGCAAAGCAGGTGGGCAACCAGGGTCGGGTTTTCGGCATAGACTTAACCCGGATCGATATTAAACTTCCCGATAATGTTACAGCAATCCAGGATAATATTTTAGCCCTGGAAAATAAAGAGTTCCTTTCCCGGGAAAAGGGGTTCCATACGATTCTCAGTGATATGGCGCCGGCCACCACAGGCCGCAAGGATGTGGATGCGTTCAGGTCCTTTGAACTTTGCAGCATGGCTCTGGAGACGGCTAAAAAATTTGGGGCTCCAAATTCAAATTTTGTCTGCAAGATATTCCAGGGAAATGAGTTTAAAAAATTTGAAAAAGAGGTTAAATCCATATTCAGAGACTGTAAAACCTTTAAACCGGAAAGTTGCAGAAAACAAAGTAAAGAAATATATATAATCGCAAAAGGTAAAAAATAAGGAGGCAATAGCATGTCAGGACATAGTAAGTGGTCGACCATCAAGCATAAAAAAGGGGCGGCGGATGTAAAAAGGGGCAAGATTTTTACAAAGCTGATCAAGGAGATCACTGTGGCAGCCAGAATGGGCGGCGGGGATCAGGAGTCCAATCCCAGGCTTAGGCATGCCCTGAATGCTGCCAAGGCCCAGAATATGCCCAAGGATACCTTTGAGCGTGCAGTTAAAAAGGGCACCGGGGATTTGGAAGGGGTGAGTTACGAGGAAATCCTATATGAAGGATATGGCCCCGGAGGCGTGGCAGTTCTGGTGGAGTGTCTTACGGATAATAAGAACAGGAGCATTGCCGATGTTCGATATATCTTTGGGAAAGCCGGTGGAAATGTTGGGACAGACGGATGTGTGGCCTGGATGTTTGACAAAAAGGGTTTGATCTCGGTGAGTAAGGAAGATGCCGATGAAGATACCTTGATGGATCTTGCCCTGGAAGCCGGGGCAGAAGATATTAAGGATGAAGGAGATGTATTTGAGATCATCACCGAGCCCGAAGATTTTGACGCAGTGAAGGATGCCATTGACAAGGCCGAGATAAAATACCAGCTGGCAGAGATTACCATGCTGCCCCAGAATATGACGGAGGTGGAAGGCAAGGAAGCCGAGCAGATGCTTCGTTTTATGGATGCCCTGGATGATTGCGATGATATTCAGAAATTTTATACCAATGCAGATATTCCCGATGAGGCCTTTGACGCCATGTAATTCTTTGATGCCAAATAAGATTGTGGGATGGTATCCAAATTTTAATATAAAAGGAGCTGATATGTTTCAGCTCCTTTTATATTTTGGGTCTATTTTAAAGCAATCATCTTTTGTACCGATCCAAGGGCGGCAACCCTGATATCCTCGGGCACTTTGATTTCTCCTGTCAGGTTTTCAAGGCTGTCTAGCACATGCTCAAGGGTGATTTTTTTCATGTCAATACAATACATTTTCTCAGAGGCCGGATAGAATTTTTTGTCTGGATGGGCCTTGGAGATGGGATGGATCAGTCCGGTTTCCGTTCCCAGTATAAACTGTCCTTTATCTGATTCTCCTGCAAACCGGATCATGCCCGAGGTGGACTGAATACTGTCTGCCAGTTCCAAGATTGGGGGGGGGCATTCCGGATGGGCGATAAAAAGAGCCTTGGGATGGGCGGCTTTAGCGGCTGCCACGTCCAGGGTTGTTAAATTATTGTGAAAGGGGCAGTATCCGGCCCATAGATGAATTTTTTTATTGGTGTTGGCTGCGGCATACTGGGCAAGGTTTTTGTCAGGTGTCATTAAAATTTCATCTGCTTCAACGGAATTGGCTACCTTAATGACATTGGCCGAGGTGCAGCAA
>DAOWDR010000077.1 GCA_030638935.1 Desulfobacteraceae bacterium
TCGCCGATTGTCAATATTCCCTCAGGGGGTAAATAGACCCTGCTGGTAAACCCGTTGTTCAGGTCATTTTAGTTATTATTTTGCTTTGCCGAGTATTCTGAAGACCTTTGTTCCGCATTTCGGGCATTCGCCTTTCATTGCTTTCATCCCGTTTTTCATAACGATTTCCTGACCATTCTTAATTTCAACCTGCTTTTTACATTTCATGCATCTTCCTTCTGCCATTTTGATTACCTCCATAAAATTTTCATCGTTCTAACTATTGTTTACTTAATTATTGCAATAACGTCAATAGCAATTGTTTGTTATTCAGCACGGAGCGACTTTTTTTTGAGTTTCTCGTCCAGCATTTTTACAAGCCCGGCAACGAAGATACAGCCGAACCCAACAATAAAAACAGGAGCTGGCTCCAGCATACTGCAGATGGCGGGTATTCCCGTTGCGTTGAGTATTTCAGCTATTTTGGGCAGAAGCTTGATAATGGAAAGGCCCAGTGTGGATTTCCCACACCCGCTTTCCCCGGCAACGCCCATTATTTCTCCCTTCTCAAGTTGAAAACTGATTCTGTCCAGGGCCCTCATTTTCCGTTTTCCCAGGCGATAATCCAGGGTTAAGTTGCTGACTTCCAGCAGGGGATCTTTCATCTTTCACGCTCCTTTGGATCCAGTGCCACTCTCAATCCCTCGCTGAAAAGAGAAAAGGCAATCATTGACAGGGCAATGGCCAAAGCCGGCCAAAGGATCATCCAGGGGGATACCTGGATATATTTATATCCGTTTCGCAGCATAATGCCCCAGGAGGCAGTGGGCGGTCTGACGCCCAGTCCCAAAAAAGAAAGCCCGGATTCCCATATGATCATGGTGGCCATGTCCATGCCCAGACAGACTATTACCGGAGCCATGATATTGGGTGTAATATGCTTTGTAATAATGGTTAAAGGCTTTTGACCCATGGCTTCCGCCGCCTTGACATAATCTGCCTCCTTAACGGAAAGGGTCTGGGCCCTGGCAATTCGTCCGTAAAAGGGAAAGGCTGTAAACGCCAGGGCCACAACAACATTCACAAGAGAGGGCCCCATGACGGCGACAATGGCAAGGGCAAGAATAATCTGGGGAAAGGAACGGACAATATCAAAGAGCCAGATAATAAAATAATCAAATTTTTTTCCCTCATTATATCCAGCCATTACGCCTAAAAAGACACCGACAACGGAAGAAAGGGTGACCGAGCCAAATGCAACCATCACTGCAATGCGGCATCCGTAAATGAGGCGGGATAAAATATCTCTTCCCAGATAATCGGTGCCCAGCAGGTGGGAGGCCCCTGGTCCGGCAAAGCGTTGAATAATATTCTGGGCATTGGGATCATAGGGAGAGATCCACTGGGCACAAAGGGCACATAATAGCATGATTGAAATAAAAACAGCCCCGATCAGCCCGCCTTTCACCTTTGCGACGGACTGAAAAGCCATGACAATGGTTTCAGTCCATCGAGGCGTAAGACTCCTCTGACTACTCATCTGGGTCAGGTTTGTTTTGGATGGTGTCGTGTTCATAGCAGGCCTCTGATAATGTTGATCTTTATTTTTTATCGGATTTAATCATATTGGATCTGGGGATTTACAAACCCGTAGGAAATATCAGCCAAAAGGTTTGCCAGTACAAATAAAATCGTGGCCACTAAAATCCCGCCCTGGACAACTGGGAAATCCCGGGCATAAACCGCATCCACAATCATTTTCCCAAGGCCGGGCCGGTTAAATATGATCTCCACAAATACGGCCCCTCCCAATAATTTGCCCACACCCAGCCCGATTACGGTTATGGTGGGGATAATGGCATTTTTTAATGCATATACGTAGGCAATGGACCGTTGGGGAAGGGCAAATGCTTTTGCCGTTCTGATATAGTCTGAATCCAGAACATCCACCATTGATTCCCGGGTTAAACGGGACAGATATCCCACCCAGCCTATACCCAATGCAGTGGCCGGCAAAATAAGATGCCGGGCAATACCAATGATCCCGTCGTCAACCCCGGCTCCGATGGCCGGCAGGATGGGAAATTTGACACAAAATAACAGCACGAGTAAAAGGGCTGCAACAAAATCCGGAACTGCAACCCCTAAAAGAGAAATAATGGTAACAATCCTTGAGATAGGGCTGTTCTGTTTGATGGCGCCAAAAGCTCCCATCAAAACGCCGATGACCGCTGCAATTCCTAAGCTTGCGACGGCAAGCAGGGCCGTGTGGGGCAGGGCTGACGATATCAGGGAGCTGACCGAATGGCCGGACCACACAGAGGTTCCAAGATCTCCCTTAACAACGCCCAATAAATAATACCCCAATCGGACCGGCATGTTTTCATTTAA
>DAOWDR010000350.1 GCA_030638935.1 Desulfobacteraceae bacterium
AGAAATCCGTAGAGATGCGTTACAGATGCATTAGTAAATTTTTTGGCCGTATCCATAAATAATAGCCTTTTCAGATCTTCTTTCAAATCCGGGCAGTAAAGGGTGAGTACCCACCCGTCGGTATAGGGGGTTTCGGAGATGAGGCCAGGGTTTTTCCGGGCATGGGCATTGACCTCGGTGATCACGCCATTGACAGGGGCTTGAAAAGAGACCTTGTGTCCCTGGCGGCCAAGGGTAATGGCGGGTTTTCCCTGGATCAGTTTTTTCCCCATCAAGGGGGTGGACAGACTGGTAAACCGGCCCAGGAGCTTACAGGCAAAATCGTCAATACCCATGCGGACCATTCCATTGTCTTCAATTTTAATCCAGGTATGGCCCCGGGAAAAATAATATCCCATGGGCATGGAAATTCCGCTGATTTTATCAAATTGAACCGGCTGTAGCAGGGTGTATACCTTGAACTGGTCATTGAAAAACTGATCAAACTCACAATCAATGCAGTGGTAGGATTGGGGACAGGTTTTAAATCCGATAGCCCCTTTCATGTGGTGGATGCATGGCCGTTTTGCCAGGGGTTTTTTCTTTAATTTGTCCTTCCAGAAAATAAAACCGGCTTTTTGACCCTTTAAGGGTATTTCCTGGTCTTTCAACTCCTGGTTTGAACGGCATATCCCTGCCATGGCCCGGTCAAACCGGCAGGTGGCGCAATTAAAATCCTTGAAACATTTTTTTTCCCTTACCACCCCTGCCTGCATCCAGAGACAAGGGGGATTGTCTGTTCTATAGGTCTTCATGTTGGCTCCTTTTTCAGATACCCAGAAATTTACGGGTGAGGTTGCGCCAGCCCAGGGTGGGCAGGTTAGCGTAGACACCTGATCTTAAGTATCCCCCGTCTGCGCTCAAGGGGCCTGTGACCTCCTCGATCATCTGTTCAAGGGTGGTAACCTCCCGGTTAAGCCAGATGCTGCTTTCTCCATCTGCCATCAGGGTTTTAAGGGCTTCTTTGGTATCTGAATTGTGAACGGTAAATAGCCAGCCATCCCTGTAGGGATCCTGTTCCGGAAGATTGGGAGATTTTCTGACCCCGTGGTTCACACTGGTGATGACTCCATTGATCGGGGATAAAACGTCGGCAAAATTATCCCTTTGCTTGATACCCCAGCCTGCCTGGCTTTGGTTCAGTTCCTTGCCGGTGAGGGGCAGGTCAAATCCGTCGGGGCTGCCCAGAACCTTAAATGCAAAATCATCCATGCCGACCCGGATGAAACCGCCCTCTTCAATGCGGGCCCAGGTATGGCCGGAATGAAAATATCCCGATGGATCCAGTTTAAACCCCTTGATATCTTCGATCTTACCCAGACCATGGGCAGTTGCAGGAGACAGGGTGTCCTCAAATATTTGATCAAAATCGCAATGGTTGCAATTGTAATTCATGGGGCAGTTCCTGTGGTCTGCCCTGCCGGTCATGGTGTGGCGGCAGGTTCTGTCCCTGCTGTCATGCTTGCGCATGGCATCCTGCCATGAGATGTGCCTGCCGGTGGCTGCCATTTTCAGCATGGCGGTATCATATTTACAGGTGGCGCAATCGTAATAATGGTTGCAGTTCTTTTTTTTCACCACCCCTGCCTGCATCCAGAGGCAGGGATGAAGGGAGTGATTCTCCGTTCCGGTTCGTGGATTGGATCTTTCAGACTTGGTTGCCATGGATTTTGTTTGCCTGGTCATGGGGACCTCCTTTATGGATAATTCATTATTTAATAATTTAATAAAGAGCAAAAACGATACCAGGACATTAATTTTGGAGGTTTTTATCTCGAGAACCCCTGGAGTATAGGCCTTTGGCAATGCAGGCGTTCCAGGCTCTGAACGAAAGATACCAAAGGGGTTGTTGGATTGTTCAACAGTCCTTCCATGGTTAAAATATATTTTTAGGGGCGAATGCCCCTCCTGGCAGCCGGTTAGGAGTATGGGGTATTTTGCCACAGCCCTGTCTGGGTTTTCCACAGTTAATCCTTGCGTATCCATTGGATCATATGTTAAATTTTTAATAGAATTTTCAATTGTTTATCACCATTTCAAAAGGAGGTTGTCGTGAAATTTCCCCAAAACGAAATGGAAACAATTCTTAACGGCATCAGGGATTTTATCCTGATTATCTCACCGGAGCGGGAGATAGAGATGGTGAATGATGCCTTTTTAAAACATATGAATTGTGCACGTAGGGATGTCATAGGCCGGAAATGTTATGATGTGTTCCAAGGGCTTACCAGGAAAAGCAGCAATTGCCATAAAAAATGCCCTTTGGAAGATGTCATCAGGAACAAACGGCATTGTCAGGTGGAACTGACCCGGTTGGGACCGAATGGGAAACTCAACTACACGGAATTGACCATTTTCCCCATCTGGGAGCAAAAAGGTAAAATTAAGAAGTTCATTGAGGTCAGCCGGGATATCACCAAACGGAAGGTAAATGAGAAGCAGAACCAGGATTACCTTCTAAAAATGGTTGAAGAAAGAACACAGCAATTGAAAGAGAGCCATGAACGGCTTTTGCACCAGGATAAGATGTCCTCCCTTGGGAAACTGGCCTCTTCCGTGGTACACGAAATCAATAACCCTGTGGCAGGGGTGTTGAACCTGGTCATGCTCAGCAAGAGGATTTTAAAGGAAGACCAAATCAATCAAAACGAACTGGATCTGTTTTTACAATACCTGGATCTCATGGAAACGGAAACCCGGCGGATCAGTCGTATTGTCAGCAATCTTCTGGTTTTTTCACGGCAATCAAAAATTGAAGTCATCAAGTTTGATATTAATGAACTCCTGGACCAGACATTGATATTGAACTCCAATTTGTTAAAAATCAACCATGTGAGGGTTATTGAAGATCTTGAGCACAACCTGCCCCTGGTCAGGGGGTCCGAAGACCAGATCAAACAGGTGTGCATGAACCTGATCTCCAACGCCATTGAAAGCATGTCCGGCAAGGAGAAAAAACGGCTGACCATTAAAACTTTTAGTAAAAATAAGGAAAAAGCAATAGGCCTTGAAATCTGTGATACAGGGATGGGAATTCCCAAGGAGACGATCCCTAAAATATTTGACCCCTTCTTTACCACCAAGAAAAAAGGCAAGGGTGTAGGACTTGGGCTTTCTGTGGTCTACGGTATTATCAAGGAACATGGCGGAAACGTGTATGTGGATTCAGTCCAAGGCAAAGGCACCCGGTTTGCAATCACCTTGTACCGCAAACTGGATCATGGAAATGGAGAACAGGTTCTTTTGGATGCCAGGCCATGAGCCATTCCTTTCAAATATAAATATGCTGTCCAGAACCCTAATTCAAATCAAAACCGTTTTCTGGTAAAAGTTGAAGCCAGAATCATGCAAGTTATGTTTGACTACTGGACAGCCAAACTCTGTATTTAGTTTTCCTGTTGCTTTTTGCTGCCGGGGATGATTATCTCAGTTTATGTGATAATAAGCTCTTGATCCAATATCACAATTATTTCCAGGCGTATATCACTTAGATATTCATGATATGCGGTTATTATTTAAAAAGATATGCGATCAACCGCATATCTTGGCTATACGGACTCGGTCAACTACTTGTTCATCTGAACACGCGTGGGCGGGCTGGAAAATTATCCGATTATATGCTACTGCTTAAGCTTTGCTTGACAGCCGCATAACTTCGTTATGACGGACAAGGCAAGCAAAACTTAAGCA
>DAOWDR010000530.1 GCA_030638935.1 Desulfobacteraceae bacterium
AAACCGTTGCGGTATACTCGGATGCAGACAAAACAGCCCTCCACGTACTGTAAGCGGACCAGACTGTCTGCCTGGGCCCCTCTGATCCAAGTCAAAGCTACCTGGACATGGATAAAATCAGCAAAGCAGCCAAAGAAACCCGGGCCGAGGCCATCCACCCGGGATATGGATTTCTATCGGAAAACCATAAATTTGTGGAAAAATGCATTCAGAACGACATCGTCTTCATCGGCCCGCCGGCCAAAGCCATCAAAGAGATGGGAGATAAAATCACATCCAGGCAGATCATGGTTAAAAGCGGAGTCCCGGTCACCCCGGGGCTGACCCGTGGCAGCCATTCTCTTCCGGAGATGCAGGACAAAGCCGATGAAATAGGATACCCCGTATTGATCAAGGCAACGGCCGGGGGTGGTGGCAAGGGAATCCGTATTGTCAACACTTCAGATGAGCTGCCCGAAGCCTGGGAATCCGCATCCAGGGAAGCAAAAAATGCCTTTGGAAACGGAGAGGTCTATCTTGAAAAATTTTTTACCCGGGCCCGGCACATTGAATTTCAGGTCCTGGCAGACAATTTCGGGAAGACCATCCATCTGCTGGAACGGGAATGTTCCATCCAGCGGCGGCACCAGAAAATCATTGAAGAAACCCCCTCTCCTGCCGTGGGTCCGAGCCTGAGGAAAGAGATGGGAAAGGCAGCCGTGGCAGCGGCAAAGGCTGCAGGCTATACCAATGCCGGTACTGTGGAGTTCCTTCTGGATGACCAGGGGTGCTACTATTTTCTGGAAATGAACACCCGGCTCCAGGTGGAACACCCGGTGACCGAGATGATCACCGGGATTGATCTGGTCCGACAGCAGATTGAGATTGCCGCAGGCAACCCCCTGGCCCTGGACCAGGCCGATATATCAGCCAGGGGCCATGCCATTGAATGCCGGATCTATGCCGAGGACCCGGAAAATAATTTTTTCCCAAGTCCCGGAACCATTAGCTTTTATAAAGAACCCACAGGCCCCGGGATCAGAAACGACTGCGGGGTCTATTCAGGATGCACCGTACCCGTGGAATATGACCCGATCCTTTCAAAACTGACAGCCCATGGAGAAACCCGGGACCAGGCCATTGCCAAAATGATCAAGGCCTTAAAATCCTATATTGTTCTGGGCGTAAGAACCCCCATTGATTTTCTCCTGGATCTCCTTGCATCATCTCCCTTTGAAAAGGGAGATGTATTTACCAATTTCATCGACACCCATTTTTCCCATTGGAAACCAGGTGAAAAAAACAGGGACCTGGCCTGCCTTGCCTTTATCGTGGATGAGTTGAGCAGATCGGAAAAGCAGACCAGGGGCAGGGAAACCCGAACCCACAGTCCAACTCCGTTTCAGACACTGGGCAACTGGAAATTATGATAAAGGAAATAATAAATGGAATATAATCTGGAAATTAAGGACAAAACCATTGCCTGCGATCTTACCATAAAACAGGACCGCAACCTCACTGCAACCATTGGAAATAACCCCTTTGAAATCCACTATGACCGGATATCGGATCACCAGATACGCCTTATGGTCAACGGGCAGCAGGTCAATGCCTGGGTTGAAGAAGCAGAAGAGGGCAAAACAATCATACTGGGCGGAGAACACTTCTTTATCCAGGACAGGGACCTGCTGGCCCAGACCCAAACCCCCAAAAAAGGATTGGACAATGCCCCCTCAAAAGTCACCCCTCCCATGCCGGCGGTGGTGATTTTTGTACCGGTGCAGCCCGGGGATATTGTTGAGAAAGGTGATACTGTGGTGGTGGTGTCGGCCATGAAAATGGAAACATCCCTGACAGCTCCCCATGGGGGAACCGTCACCAGGGTTAAGGTAGAAGAAGGGGACAAGGTAATGCCCGGCGACATCCTGGTTGACATTAGCAAAACCGATATGGATGAAATAGATAATAACAAAATTAATGTTGCTGAAAGCCAACCCGCCAAGACGACCTGAGGACAAAAAACATGACAGATCTATTATATGAAATAAAAGACCGGATCGCCTGGGTTACCATTAACCGGGAAAAGCAGAGAAACGCAATCAGTTATGATGCAATCCAGCTTTTTTTAACATATCTGGACCAGGCTGAAGCTGATCCCCAGGTGAGGGTTGTCTGTCTGACAGGAGCCGGAGACAAGGTATTCTGCTCCGGGGCAGACCTGGGGTCCGCCATGCAGGAAGCCTCTGATATAAAAGAGATGATGTTTACCCAATATGCACGGCTTTTAACCCGGATATCCCAATTTCCCAAGCCCACACTTGCAAAAATCAACGGCCATTGCCTGGCCGGCGGGACCGGGTTCATGCTGGCATGTGACATAGTCATTGCACAGGAAGATGCCCTTTTCGGTACCCCTGAAGTCAATGTAGGCCTCTTTCCCATGATGATCGGAGCCCTGATTTTCAGAAACGTACTCAGAAAAAAAGCCATGGAAATGATTCTTCTGGGTGAAAAACTGACTGCGGTAAAGGCCCTGGAAATGGGCATGATCACCCGTGTCCTCCCCAAGGAAGACCTTAATAGAGAAACAAAAAAAATACTTTCTTCCCTGGCAGCCAAAAGCCCCGGGGGGATGAAAATCGGCAAACAGGCATTTCAGGAGGTTGAAGGATTGCCCCTTGGCCAGGCCATTGAAACCCTTGCCGTAAAACTGGGCGAAGTGGCCGCCACAAAGGACGCCGCAGAAGGGATCACAGCCTTTCTTGAAAAAAGAGCCCCCAAATTTACCGGGGAATAATAAGAGGATAAGCAAAGATGACTGAAAAATTAATCATAGCCAATTGCAGCGGATTTCTGGGAGACCGACTCTCTGCGGCAAAAGAGATGGTAACAGGCGGTCAGATCCATGTGCTCACCGGGGATTATCTTGCAGAACTCACCATGGCACTCTTGTTCAGAATGAAGATGAAATCCCCGGAAAAAGGATATGCAACCCCCTTTCTAAAACAGATGGAAGAGGTAATGGGGCTGTGTATGGACAAGGGGATCAAGATTGTGGCCAATGCCGGCGGACTCAACCCCCGTGGCCTTGCAAATGAGCTGGAAAAAATCGGCAACACCCTGGGATTAAACCCATTGGTGGCAGCCATTACAGGAGATGATCTCTTGCCCGACCTCTCTGTGCTCCGGTCAAAAGGAGAAGCCCTTACCCATCTGGACACGGGTGTTGACTTAAAAGACGCCCGGGGTAACCCCATCACGGCCAATGCCTATTTGGGAGGATGGGGTATCACCCGTGCCCTGAACCTTGGTGCAGACATTGTGGTGGGCGGGAGAATTGCCGATGCAGCCCTGGTATCCGGGCCCTGTGCCTGGAAATTTAAGTGGAAAGAAACCGACTGGGACAAGCTTGCCGGTGCCTATGCAGCCGGACATATCATTGAGTGCGGCACCCAGGCCACCGGTGGCAATTACTCCTTCATGGATGAAATACCCTCCTATAAAAACATGGGATTTCCCATTGCCGAAATGCACGAAGACGGCTCCTTTGTCATAACCAAACATCCTGGCACAGGCGGTCTGGTATCAAAGGGAACGGTCACAGCCCAGCTTGTGTATGAGATCCGTGCACCTGCCTACCTCACCCCGGATGTCACGGTGCGGTTTGATACCCTTGAAATAACAGAACAAGAAAATGACCGGGTCCTTGTTTCCAATACAAAAGGGGAGCCGCCCACGGACAATACAAAGGTCTGTATCAATACCCTCTGGGGCCATCGCAATACCATGACCGTGGTACTGACAGGTCTGGATATTGAAAAAAAGGCAGCCCTTGTTGAAGAAACCCTGTTCGAGCTTTTAGGGGGAAAAGAGCAATTTGCCCAAGTACAAACCCAGCTTATCCGGTCGGACAAAGAAAATCCAGACACCAACGACCTGGCCTTTGCCCATCTTCGCATCAGCGTCATGGACCAGGATACTGCCAAGGCTGGCAAACTGTTTTCCAGCAAGCTGGTGGAATTGGCCCTGGCAAGTATTCCGGGATTTACCCTGACAGGCCCTCCTTCCCAGGGAACCCCTGCAATCCGACACTGGCCTGCCCTGGTCAACAATGAATTTATCCGGCAACAGGTCCATATAAAGGGCAAAACTTTTGATATCAAACCCACCATGTCAGAAACAAAAAATGAGATCACAGGATATGAGGCTCAGGAACAGGCATTGCAAGATACACTAGAAACTTTGCCATACCAGGAGGTTCCAACAAAAAAAATTTACTTTGGACGTCTCTTTGCCACCCGGTCCGGGGACAAGGGCGGCAACGCCAACCTGGGAGTATGGGCCAGGGACACCAACCAATTTTTATTCCTGTCTCGCTTTTTAACCATTGACCGGTTAACATCGCTTTTGCCCGACCTTTTTGCCTATGAAATTGAGCGATACGAGATGCCCAACCTTCTGGCCATCAATTTTTACGTCAAGGGGCTATTGGGCCACGGGGTGGCCGCCTCCATGAGGAGTGATCCCCAGGCCAAAACCCTGGGTGAATATCTAAGGGCCAAAACCATTGAAGTGCCTGTATCAATTTTAAAATGTGATGATAAACAAAGCAAATAAAATTAAGGAGAATAGAAATGGGAAGTCAAATGTACTTTAACAAGGAGCATGAACTGGTTCGCAAGGCTGTCAGGGATTTTGTCAAAAAGGAGATCAATCCCCATGTGGATGAATGGGAAGAAAAAGGCATGATCCCCCTCCATGAATTATTCAAAAAAATGGGAGACTTAGGGTTCTTAGGAATCCGGTATGATGAAAAATACGGGGGAGAGGGCCTGGATTATTGGTATGAAACCATTGTTTTAGAAGAGTGTGCCCGGATCAAATGCGGGGGCGTTCCAATGGCCATAGCAGTACAGTCCAACATGGCAACCCCGGTCATTGCAGAATTCGGGTCCGAGTATTTAAAAGAGACCTATTTAAAACCTGCCCTCAAAGGGGAGATGGTGGCAGCCATTGCCGTCACCGAACCAGATGCCGGGTCCGATGTGGCCGCCTTGCAAACAACGGCCATAAAAAAGGGGGATCATTATATCCTCAACGGTTCTAAAACCTTTATCACCAATGGGCTCCAGGCCGATTTTCTCACCCTGCTGGCCCGGACCGACCAGGCACCCGGCTACCAAAGCTTCAGCCTCTTTGTGGTGCCGACCAACCTGCCCGGATACCAGGTTTCCAAAAAACTGGACAAAATAGGGATGCGCAGTTCTGATACAGCAGAGCTGTATTTTGACAACTTGGAAATCCCAGAAAAAAACCTCATTGGAATTGAAGGGGAAGGCTTTATTCACCAGATGCAGCAATTTCAGCACGAACGGTTTGCCGTTTTGCCCCTCTCCTATATAAGCATTAATGAGATGATTTTTGAAACCATTGATTATTTAAAGGGCAGAATTGTCTTTGGCAAACCTTTGATCAAAAAACAGGTTCTGCGCCACCGCCTTGCACATTGGCTCGCCCAAACTGAAAGTCTCCAGCAGTTAGCCTATCATATTGTTCGCATGAAAATGGAAGGCCAGGATGTCACAAGACAGATCTCCATGGGGAAATTATTGGGAGGAGATCTGCTAAATGAAGTTTCCTCGGGATGTCTCCAGATGTACGGGGGTATGGGGCTTATGAATGAGATGAGAATTTCCCGGCTTTTCAGGGATTCCAGGTTGCTCTCCATTGGCGGCGGCGCCAGCGAGGTCATGAGCGAAATCATAACCAAAACCTATGGATTTTGATTAATAAAAACTAAATAAGGAGGAAGGATGCTTTTTGAATTTGATGGGAATAGCCCTGTAATCGGCAGGGACAGTTATGTGAGTGAAACCGCCCAGGTAATCGGGGATGTGGTGATTGGCGACAATTGTTATGTGGGACATGGAGCCATTCTCCGGGGAGATTACGGCCACATTGAAATCGGAAACAGTACTGCCGTGGAAGAAGGAGTGGTGATCCACTCCCCGCCAAAGGGCTTGTATCTCATCGGCAAAAGCGTGACCATAGGACATGGAGCCATTCTCCACGGCAATGTGATCGGAGATTTTTCCGTGATCGGCATGGGAGCCATCCTGAGTATTTTTTCTGAAACAGGGGAGTGGACCATTGTGGGAGAAGGGTCCCTTGTCCGGGCCAACCAGAAAATTGCCGACCGTGTGGTAGCAGTGGGAAATCCTGCAAAGGTGGTCCGGGATATCACGGACGGGGATCAGGAATTATGGAATTACGGGAAAAAGGTCTATGTGGACCTGGCCCTGAAATATCTGGAAAAAGGCATGACCTTGATTCAATAGGAAAACTGCAATGGAAACTGTATACAGGGGCATGAACCCAGTCATTGGGTAAGATAGCAAAAATAGATTTAAAAATATTAATTGCAACCTCTTTTTTATTTTGATAACAGGGGGATATTATGAATCTACTAGTTACACTTTTAAGTGTGGTATCAATTTGGAGTATTGCTGTTATAACACCCGGGCCCAATTTTTTTATAACAGTACAGACAACGGTTAATCATTCACGCATATCCGGTATGTTTGTTGTTTTGGGCACTTGTACGGGAACCATAATTTGGACTATTGCAGGATATTTCGGCATTGCATATCTTTTTACCATGGCACCCTGGATATATACCTCCTTAAAAATAGCAGGAGGAAGCTACCTTATTTATCTTGGAATAAAGCTCATTATAAGTTTATTTAAATCCAGTGCTAAATTTGATGCCCCCCAGTGTAATTCCCAAAGCCATTTTTCAAACTGGTGGAAAGGATTGATAACAAATCTTTCTAATCCCAAAACGGCCATGTTCATTACAAGTTTATTTGCATCGGTATTGCCGAAAGAACCTTCCATATTTATTGGTATGTTGAGTATAATCTTAATGGCTGGAATATCACTAACATGGTATTCATTTATTGTTTTTCTATTCTCCTCCAAAAAATTCGGTAACTTTTATAAGCGGATACAAAACCTGATCCAGGGTTTTGCCGGCCTTGTTTTTATAACC
>DAOWDR010000593.1 GCA_030638935.1 Desulfobacteraceae bacterium
ATTTAGTCCAACGTAGAAACCCTGGCCCTCAGGGCCAGGTCAGAGTGCAGAGGCTTTGCCATCTGTACGACTCAATGTTACTCCTTGATCAAGTTGTCGCCACAACAAATGATCAAGGAGTAACAAATGAGCCGATTTCGAAAGTTATCACAAACGATATGGCATTGCCAATATCATATTGTTTGGGTTCCCAAATACCGGTATAGGATTTTGAATGGGGCAATTGCAAGCGAAGTGGGTAATTGTATAAGGGCATTTTCAGAGCAAAAAGGGTGTGAAATTGTTGAACTGAATATTCAGATCGACCATGTTCATCTTCTCGTGATGGTTCCGCCCAAGGTCTCAATATCAGATTATGTGGGCACGATCAAAGGGAGGAGTGCAATAAGGGTGTTTAATAAATTCAAGAAATTAAAGGACAAACCCTATTGGGGTAATAAATTTTGGTCCAGAGGGTACTGTGTAGATACAGTAGGACTGGATGCGGATATGATTCGAAAATATGTAAAACATCAAGAAAGAAAAGAACAACGGGCTGAACAAGGGGATTTGTTTAGATAATGATAAACACGTGGAGACAACTTTCCTTGTATATTCCCTTTTTTAAAAAGGCCCTTCCCTTATTAAAATCTCCAATATATCCCAGACTAAAACCATAATATCCGCAGAGCAAAGAATATGGATTTGCCCCCCAGGAAAAAAAGTCTGACTCCCTGCCATCTTTTTCCATGGTGCCAATTATATTCGGTGCTATATCAATTATTTTGTAAAAATCTCCTACCAATTGGCAGGAAACAACAAGATCCATGGCAAGGGGAACGATTAATTCAATGTCCTGGTTTTTTTTGCCTCGTTAAAAACCTGTTCAGAATATTTCATCCCTTGTTTAGGGTTTCCGTGATATGAATAATACAAGGCCATTGAGGTTTTCTTCCAACCGGTCCATACGGGCAGCAATGATTCCCTGGATGGTATCAGGGAGCTGAATATTCAAAGCTTTTTTTTAAGAAGATAGTTTTTTTCTTTTTGTTCAATGGAATCGTTTTCCAGTAAGGCATGGGTAAGTTCCTCCATAAAAGGCGGGTTTCCTGCCCCGCATTTAAGAATGAGTGTCTTAAGTTCCTGGGCCACGCCCCCCTTTCCCAGAATGGCCCAACCAATTTAGTGCTTGCGGCCATTCCCAATTGGGTCAAGCCAATTTTTGTGTAATAGGATTTACTTCCCCATGTGTTTGTAAATTCAGGCCGATATACGAGAATCAGAAGGATAGGAGAGTTGGCCAGCCATCCGATGAGATAGTCCAAAAACTCCTCTGAGGTTTTGTCTATCCAATGGAGGTCCTCGACACAAAGAACCAGGCATTTTTCCTGACTCAAGCGGATCATCAGGTCCCGAAGAGCCTCAAAGGTCTTTTCCCTCTTTTTTTTAGGATCAAGTTTTATAAAATCGTCATCATCCACCTTTAGGGACAAAAGTCCCTGATAGGGCGGGATAACGCCTTTAAGCGTTTCATTAAGATTAAGGATTTTTTTTGTTATTTTTTTCTTGATAAGAAATTCTCTGTCCCCCTCCTGGATGCCAAAACAGGTTTTCAGGATATTCAAAAAAGGGTGATAGGCCATTGAATTGCCATATTGCAAACAACGCCCTTCAAGATAACTATATTTATCTTGTGGCAGCAGGTTCATAATTTCATGCACCAATCTGGATTTTCCGACCCCTGCTTCTCCCACAAGTCCTAGCTCCTGGCCTGACCCTGATTTTGCATTATCAAAGGCATTCAAAAGTACACTGGTGGAATTTTTTCTATTCACAAATTTGGTAAGGCCCTTAATTATGGCTGCATCCATTCTGGTCGAGGCCTCACCAACCTAGCGCAGTTCAAAAATTTCCTGGAGTTCAGTTTTGCCTTTTACCCTAATATTTCCCAGATGTTCAAATTTAAAAAAGTCCCTGACAAGCCCGTAGGTATTTTTTGATATCAGTATACTGCCGGGTTTTGCCAGGCTTTCCATCCTGGAGCTCATATTGGTAGTGTCGCCAATGGCAGTGTAATCCATTCTGAGATCATCGCCTATGGCACCGACAATCACAGGTCCGGAGTTGAGACCGATACGCATTTTGAAAGAAACACCACACTCTTTTTGAATTTTAGTACCGTATCCGATCATTGCCGACTGTATGGCCAGGGCAGCCCAACAGGCTTTTTGAGCATGATTTTCATGTGCTGTTGGAGCCCCGAAAAGAGCCATCACACCATCTCCGGTTAACTGATTGATGGTGCCTTCATATTTGTGAATTTCGTCAATCAGTATTTTAAAACAGCCATCCATTATCTGGTGGACTTCTTCGGGTTCCAGTTGTTCGGATATGGGCATGTAATCGGCTACGTCTGCGAAGAGAACCGTTACGATTTTATGTTCCCCTTCAATGGAGCTTAGAAGGTTCAGGATCTTATCAGCAAGGCATTTTATTCAAGAGGTATGGGATTGTCAAATCTTTATTGGTTACCATGAATATTTGTGTCCCATGGTGATGGAAACAAAAGTATCAATATAAAATGATGTTGCCAGTTCCATGCTTTTTTGATAGCAATTGGGAGCGGGCTGATCTTCAATTCGGCATTGGGCAATAAGAGACATCAATTTAAAACACAAGCGAATCCATGTGGTCATGAACCAAAAAAGAACACGATTCGAAATGATTATTTCCCGGATTAAAAATAACCCTGTCCTGGCTTTGCTCATTGTTGCCGGAACAATCGTTATTTCCCTTTCCACATTCACGGATGCCACAAAAAATCTTTTGGGTTTGATCCCTAAATCCGAAATTCTCACTATTAACAGCAGGTGGGTAACAGATGAGCTGACCAATCCTTTTAATAAAAAAGACAAATTCAAATTACATTTTGATATTGAGAGGAAAGGCGAGGCATTGCTCGGCACAATAAGGATGGCATCAACCAAAGATTGGTACAATATTACAAGTGGAATTTTAGGCGGCACTATCAAGGGCAATATTATTTCGTTTTACACAATGGAACAATCTACACTTGGCAAGGAAACAATAAGATACAAAAATATTTACCATGGTTCTGTTTTAAAAGATGAAATTAAATTTGTGCTTCAAAGTGATCGCCCCTGGGGCTATCCGTCTCAAAAATTTATAGCAAAGCCGGAATAAACATTTGTTTTTAGTCTTGGCTTTGCTTCAGGCACAAAAAAATCCTGTCCCAAAAGGGCAGGATTTTTTTGTGCCTGGGATATCATTCGACATCACAGGCATTTATCTGTTTTTAGATGAATCTGGCTATTGTAAAAAAATACTAAAAAAGTTCATGGTCAAGGATGAGAGAAGAAAGAGAAAGCAAACCGACAATTTCCCCTTTATGCTCAACCGGAGCTCTTCGTACGTCGGCCCTGTAAATTAAACGGGCAGCATAGCGAATGTCCATGTCAGCCGGCACAGTGATGATAGGCTTTGACATGATTTCATAGACATGTACATCGTCCGGGGATCGACCGGGTATTATCACCTTTTTTATAAAATCCTGAACAACCAGTATACCCCAGGCATCATCTGCATGTCTTTTTTTAACAAGAAGGGAAAACACTCTTTCAGAACGCATTCTTGCGGCAGCCTCCCTGGCCGTGGCCATACCGTCAATGGACAAAATCTGATTATGCATCACATCCCTTGCCCTTACTATTTTGGTTTTGTCAGTTACCATAATTTTCTCCTTATATCAAAAATAATTTTTCCGAACCTCTTCTTTAAATTTTTCCATCTGGCTTTCCAGGCCCACAACATGCTCAACAGGAAGCACAAAGGCGATTCCTGTCCCTGGTTTATGGAATTTCCCAGCTTTCCTTATGGCTTCCAGAATTTGGGTAATAAGATGCTCTTCCACAAGGAACATTATAATGTCGGTCTGGGCCTCCAGGGAGAGGCCAAAAAAGGTTTTTGCCTCCCGGATGCCAGTACCCCTGGCTGGTATGATGGTGGCTCCCGTGGCTCCTGCCTCTTTTGCCGCATCTACAATATTGTCAGTGATATCTGCCTTTACCGAGGCTAAAATAAGTTTAAAGCGCATTGGTTTTCTCCATGAATTATGTTTTACGTTTAGTAC
>DAOWDR010000353.1 GCA_030638935.1 Desulfobacteraceae bacterium
ATGGGGATGCAAAATGGCAGCATTTTGAAAATCTGACAAAAAATTGTATCAGGTGCTATGCCTGTAGAAATGCCTGCCCGATCTGCTATTGTCCCACCTGTTTTGTTGACGAGGCCGGCCCCCAATGGGTTGGAAAGGGACAGAACAAGTCTGATGTGGACACCTTTCACTTTTTAAGGGCCTTCCATTGTGCTGGACGGTGTACAGATTGTGGTGCCTGTGTTGAAGCCTGCCCCATGGGGATCAATGTCAGGGATTTTACCAGAAAGCTTAACAAAGACGCTTGGGAACTTTTTGGATGGGAAGCCGGTCTTGACATAAGCAAACGTCCTCCTCTGGATGCGTATAGTCCGGAAGATCCTGATGATTTTATCAAGTAAACAAAAAGGGTATGAGAATGAAATTCATAACAATTGATAAAAATGACTGGACCAAAGGGGTTGATAAATCCCGTAATACCTATCAGCTTTTTGGCCCGGTTAAAGATAAAAACGGGTGTAAGATCAAGGCACTCGATACAGATATTCCACCTGATATGGAATACCATGAGTCGGTCATGTCCGCTAAATCTGTTCTTTTTCCCCAGACAGAGACCATCTTAACCACAAGTCTCAATGAAGAACTTGAAGACCACCATATCATGAAACGGGCCAAGAACGATTATACGCCCCGGGCGGTTTTGGGCATCAGACCCTATGATGCAAAAGCCATACTGCTTGTAAAAATGAACTTTGACACCAAAGAGTATCGTGATCCCTATTGGTGTGATGCCTATGAAGCCACCACCTTTATAGGACTTGGAATTACCAAACCAGGACCCTTTGATTTTTCCACTTCCGTGGGTTGCGGCCCCTTTAGTGAAGAAGGGCTGGACATCCTTCTGGCAGATCTTGACGACAAGTTTCTGGCAAAGGTTCTAACCCCCAAGGGTGAGGCCTATGCCGCTGCCTGCGAATTTTATGACACAGCTGATGATAAAGAAAGTCAGGCATTGTTTGATATTCTGCGAAAAGAGGCGGAAAAAAATATTACAACCAGTGTAGAAACGAATAATCTCAAAGAAAAGGTCCTTCTGGATTTACATGAAGCTCCCTTTTGGGATGATCTGGCATTTTCCTGTATTAATTGCGGAACCTGTACCTATGTCTGCCCCACCTGCTGGTGCTTTGATATCCAGGATGAGACCAAGCAAAAGGAATCTTCAAGGTTTAGGAATTGGGATACCTGCATGTCGCCGCTATTTACCCGTCACGCCACAGGCCATAACCCTCGGGGGGCCAAGGTTCAACGGGTCCGGCAGCGTTTCATGCATAAACTCAAATATTTTCTTGATAAATACGACCAGGGAATCATGTGCGTGGGATGTGGCCGGTGTGTGAAAAGCTGTCCGGTTAATATCGACATCCGAGAGGTCTGTCATACCATGAACACTTTTGAGAAAAAAGATTAGCGAACCAAAGGAGAACAGACATGGAAAACCCCTATATGCCGTATCCAGTTCGCATTGATGATATTGAAATTGCAACTGAAGACAAATCCCTTAAAACATTCAAATTTGTTTTTCTCAATGAAGGGGATGAAGAAAAATTTGCTTACCAGGCCGGACAATTTGCAGAATTGTCAATCCCGGGTGTTGGTGAAATTCCAATAGGGATAGCCTCATCCCCTGTTGAAAAAGGATTTGTAAAATTCACGGTTTTCAGAACCGGCGTGGTTACTTCCCACCTCCACAACATGAAGGTCGGGGACATAATGGGAATCCGCGGTCCATTGGGTAACTGGTATCCCTGGGACAAACTTGAAAACAAGAATGTGGTCATCATTGGTGGTGGATTTGCGTTCACTACCCTGAGATCTTCAATTGTTTACATGCTGGATCCTGCCAACCGGTCCAAATTTAAGAACATTGATGTGGTATACGGGGCCAGATCCCCGGGCATGCTGCTCTATCGAGAAGAGCTGTTTGAATGGGAAAAGAGGGACGACATCAACATGCACATCACCGTCGACGGTACGGATGACCCGTCCTGGAAATATCATAAGGGCTTTGTCCCCCAGGTGGTTGAGGACAATGCCCCCAAGGCAGATGAAGATACATATGCAATCATCTGTGGTCCGCCGATTATGATTAAATTCACCCAGCCCTCCCTGACCAAGCTGGGGTATAAACCGGACCAGATTATCATGTCCCTGGAGAACAGGATGAAGTGTGGTATCGGGATGTGCGGACGGTGTAATATCGGAAAAGAGCTGGTGTGTAAAGATGGGCCGGTCTTTACTCTTGATGAAATTAACCAGACCCCGAAAGAGTATTAAACATAAGCTTTCAGGGGAGATGATTTTTTCAGAACAAGCCTTATTCTTTGTTGACAAGTATTGGATGCTGGGATATGTTTAGTTTTCAATTATCAAGGTGAATATTGAAGCTAAGACAGTATATGTCTTAAA
The DNA here is from genome assembly GCA_030638935.1 of Desulfobacteraceae bacterium. Taxonomy (GTDB): domain Bacteria; phylum Desulfobacterota; class Desulfobacteria; order Desulfobacterales; family Desulfobacteraceae; genus NBML01. The sequence continues at coordinate 2,449 of DAOWDR010000353.1, forward strand.
CGTGATAGAAATAAAACTTATTATTGGAGGTAATTTTAATGGCAACACATGAGTTTAATGGAAAAACATTCGAAATCGATGAAGACGGATTCCTTCTTGATTACAATCTTTATTGTGAAGAGTGGGTAGAATATGTAAAAGGCCAGGAAGGAATCGAAGAGTTGACAGACGAGCACTGGCAGCTGATTAAAGTTCTTCAGGACTACTACGAAAAAAATGGTATCGCTCCCATGGTTCGTGTTCTTTCCAAACTTACAAAGTTCAAACTGAAACACATCTATGAATTGTTCCCCTCAGGCCCTGGTAAAGGTGCCTGTAAAATGGCCGGTCTCCCTAAACCGACCGGTTGTGTATAGTTAATACCTATCCACACTTTTTTTTTAGTTTATAAAGGCCCTGTTTCTTTAAGCAGGGCCTTTGTTATATACTGCCTGGGAGTTGATTATGCCCTTACTTGATGAAACCAACAAAAAAATTCTTAATAATATCCAGCTTGATTTCCCCATTGATCCAAGGCCATTTAAAAAAATTGCAGAAAAACTTAATCTTTCTGAAGATGAGCTCATTCAACGGATTGCCACCATGAAAGATGAGATGCTCATCAGAAGAATTGGGGGAAATTTCAGCCCAGACCGGCTTGGGTATCATTCAACCCTTTGCGCCGCCATGGTAGAAGAAGATAAAATAGATCTGTTTACACAAACGGTTAACACCTATTCAGGGGTTACCCACAACTACCGACGGGATCATAATTTTAATATTTGGTTTACCTTTATCGCCCCTTCCGTTGAAATCATCAAAAAAAGCCTTGAAGAAATTTCAATAAAAACCGGTGTAAAGACCATATTAAACCTGCCTGCCACCCGGGTATTTAAAATCTCTGCCAATTTTAAGGTATGAAACACTTTAGGGTTGCACTTGTGGTCCAGAAGTGCATACCGGGCGCCTTTGAAAAAAATCTATTCTCAACCATGGAAGCCGTCTGTCAAGCCTCATCTGAAAAGGCCGGAATGGTGGTCTTTCCAGAAATGAACCTGACCGGATATTATGCAGGCCCAAAAATTCGATCCATTGCACAACCTGTGTCCCATCAATTTATTCAATCCCTTTCCAAGGCTGCTGATAAATTTGATATAACCATCCTGGCCGGCATGGCAGAAAAGGCAGAAAACACTATATATGCCTCCCATCTTGTCTTTTCGCCCCACAGACCCATGGAACGATACCAAAAAGTTCATATGGCTCCCAATGAAAAAGAATATTGTTCAGCGGGAAATCATGTCCCAACCTTTCAATACGAAAACATTCATTTTGGTATTCAGCTTTGCTATGATGCACATTTTCCTGAGCTTTCAACTTTAATGGCAGTAAAAGGGGCGGATATAATTTTTATCCCCCATGCCTCGCCCAGGGGCAGTTCCAAGGAAAAATATCGATCATGGATGCGGCATTTAACGGCCAGGGCTTTTGATAACGGGATTTTTATTGCTGCTTTAAATCAGACAGGGGATAATACCCGTGGGCTTAATTTTCCGGGACTGGCTCTCTTGATCGGACCCGACGGAAACATTATTTCAAAATTCATCGACCCAAAAGAAAAAATTCATTACATCGATATTGATCTTACTGCCCTGGACAGGGTGAGATCCCACAGGATGCGGTATTTTCTGCCCAACCGGCGACCTGACCTTTTCGGCTGACACTGTCCTATTTTTCGATTTCGCTTCTGCGGTTTTGAATGTAAGCATTTCTAATGGCCACATAGGGATCCAGGGATGCATCTTTTAAGGCTTCGTAATCACCAATTCGAAAAGAGGTTCTGTTGATTTTATCGTAGGTGTTTATGCCCAGGCTAAGTTCCCAGGGTTCCACATAATTGACTGGGGTGATAAAGTAGTCCCCTACCCGCCCCAGGCCATCCCGAAGAGTTGATGGGCCTAGTATCGGCAATACCAGGTAAAATCCATTTCCAATGGATAAAGATCCAAGGGTCTGTCCCAAATCTTCGTTGGATGTTTCCATATTTAAATTTTTTTGGGCAAATTGGCTAAATCCTAAAATACCCAGGGTTGAGTTGGCAAGAAAAATACCGATTTCATCGGAAGCTTCCAAAAGTTTACCCTGGAGGATATTATTCACAAATCTTACCGGAAACAAAAGATTGTGGAAAAAATTATTTACCCCATTACGCAGGGGGGTGGGGGCTATAAACTTATAACCCTGGGCAATGGGTTTTAGGGCATAAAAATAGAGAAAATCATTGAATGAATACATGGCATAATTAAAGTAATAGAGGGGATCTGCCACCATTTGAACATTTTCAACCTGGTCTTCATACTCATCAAAAAGGTCCAGGTCAAAATCTTCTTCACCGGCTATATCATCCTTGTACATTGCTGTTTCTTGCTTCTTGTCCCGGGTTTCTGTTTGGATACCATTGGTTTGCACCGAATCTGTCTGGGCCAGGACAATGGTACCCCTTGAAACCAGGTCAGTATACAAAACAGGCATATTTTCTAGAACAGGTGCGATCTGTAAAAGATTATCCTTTGCCAAACCTGTTGGAGCATTAAATGAAATCCCAATGATCATTGCGAAGAGCAGAAACAAAATTGATTTTTTCATTTTTCGACCTTTTCCCTGAGTTCCTCTATAATGGCTTCCGGAGTTTGGGATATTTGCTGTCTGTATTGTTCTCTATAATTGGCAGCCATACTTACCCCTGCCACTTTTATATCATAAATTTTCCAATTCAGGGCTCTTTTTTTTATCATGCGATAGGTTATCGGGATCTGTGTTTCGCCCTGGACAATCTTGGTTGTTATATCTGTTCTAAAAATATTTTTCTTAGGGGTTAAAGGAGTGTTATCAATATAATGGATGGTAATATTTTGAACATCCCGCCCTGCCAGCTTGGTAAAATAGGTCTGGCTGATTAGTTTGGAAAAATAATAAACAAATAAATCTTTTTGCTCATTGGAAAAAGATCGAAATTTTCTACCAAGGGAAAGCATGGAAAAGGTTTTAAAATCAAATAATTCAATGGCCCTTGCATAAAGCAATTGCTCCTGTTCATTGGGGTCTTTTGTGAATTGGGGGTCCTGGATGGTTGCAAGAATTTCATCCACGGATTTTATTAGATAATCCTGGGCCTCAATTTCAATGGGAATCCCTTGGTTTGCCTGATCCGCCTGGGTTGGAAGGGCAATTGAAAACTGGGAGAACCCGAGAATAGCACAAAAGAAGGGAATAAGAATCTTAAACTGCATATCATGACCTGTTTTAAAATATATTTTATGGTTTAACATTCTAAGGTTTTCCACTGGAAATCAGGGATTATCACTGGAAAAAATAAATTTTCTTACCAAGGATTCAATATCCATGGAGGATTCTGTATTTTCGATTTCATCTCCATCATTCAGTATATCGTCGGACCCACCCGGTGAAATATCTATATACTTTTGCCCTATTATACCAGATGTTTTTACAGAGGCAATACTATCTTCAGATAATTCCATGTCTCTATTGATACTGAATACAACTTTGGCCACAAGTCGCTCCCTGTCTATACTGATTACTGATACACTTCCAATTTCAACTCCGGCTAGCTCCACCCGGGCGCCTTGTTTGAGTCCAGAGATGGAAGAAAAATAACCATGGACAGAATAGCGGTTTTGGGGAAAAAAACTAAATTCTCCAATGGATAGGATCAGGTATCCCATGCTGATAAAGCCGGCAATAACAAATAGCCCTACATATAGTTCTATATTTCGTCTGTTCATATTTATCCTCTGGCTGATATCTTCCGGTCTATGTATAGGTACGACTTTCATCGCCCCTGATAAAGGCATTTACAATGTTGCTGTGTGAGTTTAAAATGTCATTTTTGCTACCTTCAAAGGTGATTTTCCCCTCATCAAGCATGGCAATGTGCTGGGCAACATCAAAAATTTCTGGAATATCATGACTGACAATTACTGCTGTAAATTTGAATTGATTTTGATATTCTTCGATCATGGTGTGAACCTTTTTTTTTCTCACAGGGTCAAGCCCTGTTGTCGGTTCATCAAATAATACCACCTTGGGGTCTGTAACAAGTGCCCTTGCAAGGGCTACCCTTTTTCGCATCCCCCCGGAAAGCTGGGAGGGAAATTTTTCACCGATGGGTCCCAGACCCAATTGTTCCATTCTTGTTTTTACTTTTTCTTCAATGATAAATTTTGTATCGCAGGATGTCTCAGTCAAAGGTAAGGCAATATTCTCAAAAACATTCAGATAATCAAACAAGGCATTGTCCTGGAACATATAGCTGAGTTCTTTTTTGAAAAGAAATTTTTCTTTTTTAGGCATCTTGTGCAGGGGTTTGCCCTGGATCAGCAATTGTCCTGAATCCTGAAAAATCAGTCCGATAATATGCTTGAGCAGAACGGATTTTCCTGTGCCGCTCTTGCCAATCACCGCCATTATTTCGCCTTTATATATTGATAGGTTAACACCTGCAAGCACCTGGTTTTCACCAAAACTTTTTTTTACATCAACAAATTGAATCAATGGTGATCTCATTTTTTTAAACCAGAAAATAGGTAATGATATAATCAACTATCAGTATATAAATGCAAGACTGGACCACAGAGTTCGTAGTTGCCATGGAAACCCCTTTGGCGCCATACCCCTCCCTGGTTGTCAAATGGGTGTAATATCCGCGATAGCAGCAGGTGGTGGTCACCACAATTGCAAATACAAATGATTTTAAAAAACCGCCGGAAATATCAATCATCTGCACACTTTCAACCACCTTGTCCATGTAAACAGCCTTGTTAATTCCCAGCATTAATGATCCGGTCAGGTATCCGCCAAAAATTCCCACCACGTCAAAAATAGATGTCAACAAAGGAAAACTGATAAGTGCTGCCACAATCCGCGGTGAGAACAAGAAACGGATGGGGTCTATCTGCATGGTTTTCAGGGCATCAATCTGTTCTGATATCCGCATGACACCGATTTCAGCAGCCATGGCAGACCCTGCTCTGGCTGTAATCATAATAGCGGAAAGGACAGGACCTAACTCTCTGATAATTGTCAGGGATACGGCTGATCCCAATGCAGCTTCAGAACCGAAGGCCACAAGGGTATAATACCCCTGGAGTCCCAGGACCATGCCGGTGAACAATCCGGTCAATACAATAACAAACAGGGACTTTGCCCCTATAAACCAGGTCTGGTCAAGAATTTTGTCAAATTGAAAGGGTCTTACAAAAATACTGGTCACACCTGAAATAAAAAAGAGAACCATTCTCCCAATGGATTCGATGATATCCAGAGTTGATCCTCCCATTTTTTCAATATATTTTGCACCCATAGGTCGCCTTATATAAGGTTTGGCCCTAAAACACAAGTAACCCATGGCATCAATATAGTAACAATTTGTCTGAAATTGTAAATAAGTATGAATAGGTGTGGATATTAATTGACACGTGATAAAAAAAATAATACGTATAAGTATAATTAACACTCATGTAAAAAACAATTTTCCCAGTTTAGAGGATACAACATGGTCCAGAAAATAACATTGAGTATACCGGATTTACTCCATGAAAAACTCAAAGAATGGCGAAATTCCTTTAATTTTTCAAAAATGTTTCAAGAAGCTGTAACAGATGCCATTCAAAAGAAAGAGGAATTTCAAAAACGGTTTTCCGAAGATTTTGATATGTCAGATATCATTAAACGGCTTCAACAGGAAAAACTGATTTGGGAAAAACAATTTTTTAAATCCGGAAAAAATGAGGGTATAAAATGGGCAAGGTCTGCCCACTATGAAGACCTTTTATACGTAATAAGCTTTGAGGACACGTATAAGTTAACCAATGATGATAAATTCAAAACCTATTTTGAAGAGATCCACACCACAAATGAACTGGGAAAATATGCAAGTGAAGGTGCCGTTGATCACGAACTGATGTTCATGGACGGATGGTTTTTTGGTGTAAATGGATTTTGGACCCAGATAAAGGAACAAATTTAAAATGAAATCTCAAATAAAACAGGGTTCAGCAATTCTCGGTATTGATGTGGGCTCTGTATCCGTTAGTATTGCTGCACTGGGCGATACAGGGCAAGTTTTTCACATGGCAACAGCCTATCACCACGGAGATGTGAAATCCTGTCTTTCCGCTCTTTTAACCAATGATGGTATTCAAAACATCGGATATGTATCAAAAACCGCTTCAACCCCTTCCTATGTTTTTTCCCATTCAGTTTTTGATGAGCAGGTTTCAATAATCCGGACCGCAAACCACCTCCATGGGAATTCATTTGGAGGCATTTTACACATAGGGGGTGAAAAATTTTCCCTAAGCCTGTTTGATGAATTAGGCAATTATATCGGCGCAAAACATAATACATCCTGTGCTGCCGGTACCGGTAGTTTTTTGGACCAGCAGGCCGGGCGTCTTAACCTTTCGGGTTCCCATATGATCAGCCAACAAGCTTTGCTAAACAACAAGAATAGGCCGGATATTGCTACCCGATGTGCTGTTTTTGCAAAAACCGATTTGATCCACGCCCAACAGGAAGGCTATGATATTGAACAGATCTGTGACGGCCTTTGTTTCGGCCTTGCAAAAAACATTACCAATACCCTGTTTAAACAAAAGGTTGATTCAAAAATTCTTTTCTGCGGCGGTGTTGCCAAAAATATTTGTGTAAAAAATCACCTGGAATCCATTACCGGTATTAAATTTATTCTGGATGAATACTCCCAATTTTATGGTGCACTCGGGGCTGCTCTATCTCTCCGGGATCAATTAAACCAAGGCATTTATGAACCCAAAATTTTTAAGAGCATTGGTGACTATTTTAAAAAAACATCCAGAAAAGAGAGCTACAGATACCCTGAGTTGGCATTAAAACTATCTGATTATCCGGATTTTTCCTGTTTTAAATCATATATATTTGAAGGTGTGGAGATCGATATTTATGAAGATCCCCAAGCCTCTGATATTGCCCATGGGTTTTTAGGACTTGATGTGGGGTCCACCAGTACCAAGGCAATTTTAATTGACCAGAATGGACAACCCATTGCCGGATTTTATACATCAACCGCATCAAGGCCTGTTGATGCGGTGAAAAAAATTTTTAAAGCCTGTGACATTTTTTTAAATGATCATCATCTGGATATGGAAATTAAAGGATGTGGAACCACGGGTTCCGGAAGAAGAATCTCCGGCAAAATTATTGGGGCGGATATTGAGCCCGATGAGATTACAGCCCATGCTACCGCTGCAGTAAACCTGAACAATAAGGTGGATACCATAATTGAGATTGGAGGGCAGGATGCAAAGTTTACCCTGCTCAAGAACGGAATGGTAACCTCATCGGTAATGAACACTGTCTGCGCTGCCGGAACCGGCAGTTTCATTGAAGAACAGGCAAGCAAATTGGATTGTCCCCTTTCAGATTATTCCGCAAGGACCGAAGGTGTGACCTCCCCTGTCTCAAGTGATCGATGCACTGTATTCATGGAGCGGGATATTAATTATTTTTTTGCAGAAGGATATGAAAAAAATGAAATCCTGGCCTCTGTGCTCCATTCGGTGCGGGATAACTACCTGACAAAGGTGGCCAATATGGGAAAGATCGGCAATACCATTCTTTTCCAGGGTGCAACCGCCAGGAATAAGGCTTTGGTTGCCGCATTTGAACAAAAACTAAACAAGCCCATCCATGTATCCAAATACTGTCACCTGACCGGTGCTCTGGGAGTTGCGCTTTTAGTCAGAGACCAAAAAATGGAGCAAAAAATTGAACAGACAAATTTCAGGGGATTTAATCTGTGGACAAAGGATATTCCAATTCGCCGGGAAACCTGTCTTTTATGCACCAACCATTGCAAATTAACCATTGCCGACATTGACGGCGAACCCCAGGCCTATGGATTTTTATGCGGCAGGGATTATGAGACCCAGAAAATGGTGCCGCAAAAAAACAGCTATGATTTGCTCAGGCTCAGGAAACAGCAGACCCGCATCAATTGTGATACAAAGGTTAAAGCTGATTTTACCATTGGGATTCCTGCTGCCCTTCATCTATTTGAAGACATGGAATTCTGGCAACACTTTTTTTCAAACCTTGGAATACGAACCATCACCAGCAAGGGATTAA
>DAOWDR010000641.1 GCA_030638935.1 Desulfobacteraceae bacterium
CAGGGTTTGATCAGGCTGACCGTGTTATCGACCCATTGGATTTTGGATTTTTGCAGGGTTGGCAGCGGGTGAAAATACCTGTTTTTTGTATGGGGTTTCAAAAGCCCCATACAATCCTGAATACCGGAGATCTTGCTTGTGCATCTCTCAATAAGCGGATCCAGGTCAGGGCTGACACCCCAGGCGCAAACAACAGGTGACTGGGCTTTTCTATTCAGATTAGATACAAGTTCATCCCTTCGTTGGTCGGAAAACATGGAGTGAGCCGTAAACCCTGTTCTATTCTCAATATCACAATATTGCTTCACAAATTCTCCGCCCTTGGGATTTCTCAAATCTGAAAGGTTCAACACCCGGACATGGGACCAGCCGCAGTAATGCATAACCCTCATGACCTGATATTGTGTGGTATCCGGCTTTGTCAGAACAAGGGAAGCGCAAAGGTCCCCCACCTTTTTTTCGGGAATGATATTGTTCACCTCCTCCAGGGGAAGGGATGACCCGGGATTCATCATGATAAAAACAGCATCCGCCGCCCTTTCCAATAATAAATTTATATCAGAGGGTTTATCCTTTGTTGTTACAATTTCAAGAACGCTCCGGCAGTTAATTTGTTCACCAGATACCAGGTCGACGGAATAGAAGTGACCGAACACCTCAAATTTTTTTTTCAGTATCCCAGCGGGTAAAAATTCAAGCAATTTATGATACTCCTTAAATGACAGGCAAGCTGCAACCATTAATAATTTTTATCAATGGCTCAGTATCAATATTTTGAATTTGTGTAAAGAAAATTTCAGGTTTGCCCCTGGAATATAAGGAACAATACTCAATTACTTACTCGCAGTGCATAGACCACCACAGCCCTTAACACCCGTTCCCTCATGCATTTGGGCAGATCCAGTTTCATTCGTTTCAATAAAGGGAGAATGGGCTGGGGCGATTTTGAAAAAACTGGCCCAGGATACCTGCAATGGTTTTGAACCTGTGGGTGGAAACTTTCTCTTTCAGAAGTTTCAATGCCTTTGCCAGGGTTACTTCCTCATGGGTATAATCCGTGCCAAAGGGAAAATTTTGAAAATATCCTTTGTCTTTAAAGGGGGCTAAAAAACCCTGGGTGCGTTCCGGGTTATTATGTCGGCAGGTTTCAGGAATCTCATACTCTGCTTCGATTTTTTCGGATTCTTTGGCCTGTTTCAATAGTTCTTCCTGGAACCTGGAATCACTTATATTCAACAAGGCTGCGATGACATCCCGGTCGCATTTTCCCCTAAGATCGGCAATGCCGTATTCCGAGACCACGATATCCCGTAAATGCCTTGGGATGGTGGTATGACCATAGTTAAACACAATATTTGAAGATACCTTGCCCCGACTTTTCTTGGTGCTCCGAACCATCATGATCAGTCTGCCGTCCTCCAGGGCATGGGCCATGGAAACAAAATTGTATTGTCCCCCTACTCCTGAAACAATATTTCCGCTTTCAAGGCCATCGGAGACAACAGCTCCCAAAAGGGTTACCATCATACCGGCATTGACGAACCGGGCATGGGTGCGCTGGCGTGTTTTGAGTTTTTCATCCCCGTAGAGCTGATTCACATAGTCCACCCCGGTCATGGAAAAAAGCTTTCGCTCATCTTCGGGCATGGCATTGAGGGCGTCATAGAAATCGTTTGGCCCGATAAAAAATGATCCGTGGCAGATCACTCCTTCCCGGAGACGATCTCCCAGATGTTGGTTAAGCATTTCCCGGGTCTTTTTATCCCGCAAATCGGCTGGAAAGCCGACACCCTTGCAAATCAACTGACCGTCCATATACTCGAAGGGCCCTTTGATTACGCCATATTTCATAAGCAGACGAAAATCCGCCTTGGTCAGCCGTTCATGGATTATATGGTGGTCCACAAAAATATCAAAGAACTCTGGGGTAATGGTCTGGGTGATAATTTTTTCATTGAGCAATCCCTGGAGGCCGGCATGGTCATATACCCTTCGCCTAAGAACTCCATTCCGATAAAGCTCTACAAAAACATCCACCAGCATTTCCGTGGCCCCGTACAGCCCTTTTTTAAAGCTTCCGGTTCCCCCGATTTTCCGGATCAAATCTGAATATCGTCCTGAAATATTCATGGAGGACAAAGCTTTATTATAGGCCTTGTTTTGTTTATGACGCATGATCAGGCTGGAAGCGATGCCATCGCCTAAAGAACCAATGCCGATCTGTAAAGATCCATTGTCCCGGATCAAAGAGCTGACATTGAGGCCAATCATGTGGTCGGCCGGGGAAACCGCAGCCTTTGGTACTGAAAACAGGGGAAAATCATAGGCCGGATCATCCAGGATCATATCATAATTCCAGGTCTCCACCACCGCATCCCCATACATATAGGGCAAATTGGTATTTATCTGGCCCAGGATCATATATTTATGCCCCTTTTGCTTTTCTGTGGAAAGTTTCTCAAAGGCTTCCAGGACAAGATCCGGGTTACAGCTCATGGAGACCAGATCCGGGTTGCCGTCGGGGTGTGGGGCAATGAGGTTGCCAAGGACATTAAGCCCATTGTCGATTAGATCTCTGACCGCATGGGTGTAATTGGTGCTGATATAATGCTGCTGGGCATAGGGGGAATTCAGATAACCGCCGGCCTTGGTAAAAAACTCAGAAACGGTGACATTTTCCGGCAATTGTTTTTTCCGCAGATCCTTCATATATTCAAATTCGACAAAACCGTCCCAAATACGCTCCACAATGGGATCCAGTAAACGGGCTTCGAGATTGGAAGAAGGAGTAGGTTTTTCAAGGGACAGGGCCGTAATAATGGTCAAATCAATGGCAGGATCATTTTTCGCCCTCAGATACAGGGCATTTGCGATATGGTTGGGCTTTCCCAGTGCCAGGGGCATGCCAAATACAATTTTATAGCCCACAGTTTCAAGAATACGATCTACACAGGTTTCAACATCCCTTACCAACTCCGGTTGCGTTGCTGCCATGATTGCGCCCTCCCCTATTACAGGCTGTCGTGATTCAATAATAAATAATTATCTCACACCTAATTAAGCAGGCTTACTATTAACCAAATTTTTGGGGATTGAAAATCAATGGAGGACCTGTTTTCCCACAGGCAAAACCCTGGTATTTTTATGGGTGAAACACCTAGGCAGATCTCATTTTTGGGACTGGACCCAGGTCACTGCCTGTTTCATTAGTTCAGTGGCGGTTTTAAGGTTCATCTTTTTTTTAATATTTTCCCGGTAGGTGCCGATTGTCTTAACGCTCAAATGGAGAAGAGATGCGATTTCTCCACGCTTGAATCCCTGGCCAATGAGCTGGAACACCTCCAGTTCCCGGTTGGAAAGAATTTCAATGGGGCTTTTGCCTGTCCCACTGGTTCCGGCCATCATTTTTCCCAACAGAGCATCCACCATATCCGAACTGACATACCGCTTGCCGGCAATCACCTGGCGGAGGGCTGCGACTACATTGCCGGTCATTTCCTGCTTGGTGATATACCCTAAAGCCCCGGCTCTCAGCACCCGTTCTGCGTAGAGGGACTCATCGTGCATGGAGATCACCAGGATAGGAAGCTTAGGGAAGTGTTCCTTTAAATATTCAATGAGATCAATCCCTGATTTGTCCTTGAGGGTGATGTCCACGATAACCAGGTCGGGCAAGCTCTTTTGAATCAACTGAATGGCCCGGGCCACACTTTCCGCCTCCCCTGTAACCCGGAGATCCTCTTCTTCGTCAATGAGCTGGGCCAGTCCTTTCCTGAAAACAGGGTGGTCATCTACGATAAATATTTTTTTTCGATCCGGCATCGTATGATGGTCCCCCCTGTTTTATTTTCAAGAATTTCCAGCCCGGCACCTATCAGGTCTGCTCTATGCTGCATGATCACAAGGCCGATTCCTTTTTTTTCAATATCCTTTTTTGCCATTCCCCTGCCATCATCCCGGATATCAATGATCATATCCAGGGTTGACCCTTTAAATTCTATGAGAATTTTTCCTGCACCACCGTGTTTAGCTGCATTGTTCACAGCCTCCCGGATTATATAATAAACATGGGTCAAAGCAGCAGTATTGGAAAATAAAATATTTTTACCACCGCAAACACAACATTCAAGTTCAAAGGCCTTTTCCACCTGGGCCGCATATTGCCGGACAGCCGTCATGAATCCGGTACTTTCAAGGTTCACCGGAACCAGACCCCGGACCATGGCCCGTGTTTTCCCGATGGCCTGGTTAACTAACCCTGAGATTTCCCGGGCCAGGCCTGATTGGGCATGGTTCTGCTTTTCAAGCCGGCCTGCCAGAAGGGCTGCCATGGCCTCCACCCCGGCCAAATGGGATCCCAGATCATCGTGGAGCACCTGACCCATCCGGCGGCGTTCCTCTTGGCTGATCCTTGCAATCTCCCGCTCCAGCTGTTTCTGCTTTGAAATATCGGTGATGGAAGCCACGCTCTGCCGGGTCCCCTGGATCAGGGCCACGGTAAGGATACACTCTTTAATATCTCCGTTGGCCACCTTGACCCTGCAGGGATAATTCCTGGGGGCAAGGCCGGGATTCTGCCTTCTCAGGCGATGGTTGGCCATGACCTTTTCCCGGTCTGGCTCCGCAATAAGTTCGGTAAATTTCATTTTCTTTTCCACCCGGGATTTATCGATACCGGAAATCCGTTCCAGCTCAGAATTAACCACGGAGATGGTCATGTCCTCTTCAATGAGAATGGTGGCTGTTCCGGTATTTTCAAAAATGGTTTTATACAGGATATAGGTATCATCGATAATTTTTTTTGCCTGTTTCCCCGGGACCATGGGTTTACCTGTTGTTTTATTGTTCCTGTTTATATCTGGCAATTCCCTGACTGATAGCACTTGGATAAGACCTTACCAGCAATATTCCCTCATTTCCAGTCCTATTTGCGGCCTAATTTGTTATCAGACCGGCCATCCACATGGTCAAAGGAGAATAAAAGGTAATGATGAGAAGATCTATGATCAGAATAATCAAAAAGGGTATGACCCGCCGGCTCACAGCCCCGATTGAGTCCCCGGAAATGGAGGAGGAAACAATAAGGCAGATGCCCATGGGTGGGGTAAGCATGCCAATGGACAGATTGGTCACCACAATAACCCCCAGCTGAATCAGGTCAATACCAAGTGACGGCAGCATGGCAGTGATCATGGGGACCAGCAGGATAAGGGCGGCAGTGGTTTCCACAAAAATACCTGCGGCCAGGAGAACCACGTTGATGAGCAGGAGCAAAAGGGTGGGGTTATCCGTCATTCCCAAAAGAGTTCCTGCCAGGGTTGCGGGAATCTCTTCCATGGCTGCAATCCAGGAGAAAACAGAGGCTGTGGCAATAATAAACATGACCACGGAAGAGGTCACAGAGGCCTGTTTGAAAATAGGAAATATATCCCTAAAGCCAATCTCCCGGTATACTGCCATGGATACAAACAGGGCATAGGCCACGGCCACGGCCGCCGATTCAGTTGCCGTAAAAATACCGAACAATATCCCCCCGAGGATGATGATGGGAGCCCCCAGAGCCAGAAAAGCCCTCTGGAAGGTCTGGTAAATATTAGATAAAGAAAAAGGCGTGTCCGGGGCATACCCGTTTTTCTTTGCAATAATGGTGGAAACCATGATCAAAGACAGACCAATGAGCAATCCCGGCAAAATACCTGCGGCAAAAAGCCGGCTGATGGATGCGCCGGTGAGAAACCCGAAAATAATCATGGGAATGGAAGGGGGGATAACCACCCCAAGTGAACCGCCAGATGCCTGGACAGCCGCTGCAAAATCTGAAGGATAGCCTGATTTTTTCATGGCAGGAATGAGGACGGCGCCCACGGCAGCAGCATCGGCCGCAGCAGAGCCTGAAATTCCGGCAAAAAACATGGCCGACACAATGGAAACAGCAGCAAGACCACCGGGAAGCCACCCGGTCAGGGCATTGGCAAAGTCAATGAGCCGCCCTGAAATACCCCCTTTTTCCATGATCACACCGGCATACATAAAAAGGGGAACCGCCATTAAATGAAAGGAATCAGTGCCCGAAAACATTCGCTGGACCACCATCATCAAGGAAAAATCCCCCTGGATCAGAATGGCCAGGGCAGAGGCCGTGCCAATGGCAATGGCAATGGGGGTGTTCAGCATAAAGAGAAAAAACAGGGATAAAATTAATATCTCAGTGGTCATCACCCCCCCTTTCGGGATCCCCCGGAAATTTCCCTGGACAAGAATGCCAGCCCGTGGACCAAAAAAATCAAGCCGCTCATGGGAACCACTCCCATGATTATCCATTTGGGCAGGGAAAGGGCAGGAGTGATCTGCAGCCGCACAAACCAGGCAAACCAGGCACCATGGATCACCATGACACCAAACAAACACAGGGAAGCCAGGTGAACCACCATTCTGGCCCATTTTTGAAGGCCGGGGGACAGCCGCCGGTACAGAGCATCCACACCGGGATGGGCCTGGTAGAAATAAGCCACAGAGGCCCCAAAAAAAGTGAGCCATACCAGCAGGAACCTTGCCAGTTCCTCGGACCAGAACAGGGAATAGTTGAGTACATACCGGGAAAAGACCTGGGCCGCCACGATGACGGCCATGGTGATGCCCATGACACAGACCAGGTTTTCCACCCAAAGGTTAATGCGGCAACTTATGCGGCCCAGATTGTCTGACATGGCCCCTCTTACTTTGCAATATCCAGCAATTTGATCAGCAGGGTCTGTACCCTGGTATCCTGATATAGATCCATATCCTTTAAACCGGTAACTTTTTTGCGGAAGGCGTCAATGTCTGGATTTTCCACTATCTGCATTCCCTTTTCCTTGAGCAGGGCCAGGCGGCCGGCATTTTTACCCCGGTTATCCCTGCGCTGGAAGACAGCCGCATCTTTGATGGCCTTTGTGATCATGGCCTGGTTTTCAATGGAAAGTTTGTTAAACCATTTCAGGGATGCCACATCAATATGGGGAGAATACACATGGCGGGTCAGGGTCATATATTTCTGGATTTCATAAAATTTATAAACTTCCATGACCCAAAGGGGATTTTCCTGGCCGTCAATTACACCCTGCTCCAATTCAGTATAAATAGGCCAGGGCATTGGTGTGGGATTGGCACCCAAAGACTGCCAGATCGTTTTATGAAGAGCCGAGGACATGACCCGGATTTTCATCCCTTTTACATCTTCGGGGGAGGTAACGGCCCGGGAGTTATTGGTCAAATTCCTGAACCCGTTTTCAGAGAAACAAAGTCCTTTGAAACCTGATGTTTCAAGGCTTTTAAGAATCTCATCCCCCAGGGGGCCGTCCAGAATTTCATCTGCCTGGCCATAGTCTTTAAACAAAAAAGGATAATTAATCACCCGGACAATGGGGTCAAAGGTATCAAAGGGACCGCCTGTGATCACCCCCATTTGGATGGTGCCCATCTGTATCTGCTGGAGGATCTCTGTTTCATTGCCAATGGAAGCAGAATGGAATATTTTTACTTCAAAGGCCTTGCCCGAGCGTTCTTCCACAAGTTCTTTGAATTTCTGGGCCACAATGTTCTGGGCAGACCCGGGCTTGGTCACCACCCCCAGCTTAATAATATTTACTGCCAAGGCCGTACCGGAAGTCAACAACAACACAAGCATCACAATAATAATCTTTTTCATGATTCCCCTTTTTCAAAATTTATTATCTGTATAGCATAAAAAAAATGGCAGGTCAGCGATTCTCTTTCCTCAGCGCATTCCTTGATGCCCTGTCCACCAGGGTAAAAAGTCTGTCAATCTCATCTTTTTGTTTTGATACCTTATGCCCTCTCACTTTAATAAATCCAATATCAATTAGATCAATCATCCTATAAAATTTATGATAAAGCTCATGATTTTTGATGGGCTTATTTTTCTTTGATTGATACTCATTTTGTTCAAGGCGGGCACGCCTTGCCTGCAACCCGATTATATTTTGAGAATCCGTATACACCACAACCCGGTATCCCTTTGTTTGTATATCGCCCATTGCCCATAATAGGGTCTGCAATTCCAGTTTTGTTGAAGATGTTTGCTCAAATCGCCTCAGTTTCACCCTCGCCTTCAATGAATCCAGGGTAAGCCCATTTTCAAATACAGCCAGGTAAGCCCCATATCCAATATTGGATTGCGGGTCCACACTGCCGTCGGTAAATAGTTTCAGATCATCCATAAAAAATCTTTTTCTTTATCAACAAGCCCACACTGAACATCAATTGCCAAAAAGGCTGATTTAAGAATAATGATATTTCCTAACTTTTGAGTATTTTTTTGAGTCTCCGAATAGTTTAGGCCATATATCTTCAAGCCTTTTTGCGATATGGAATGCAAGCAATGGGGGCACTGCATTACCAATCACCTTATATGCTCCGGAAGCGGATAATGGATACTTTTCTATCTTGTTTCTCGGCCTTACAAACTCATAGTTATCAGGGAAGGTCTGAATAGCAGCACATTCACGAACAGTCAAACGGCGTTCTGCCAAACCTCTGTCCAATTCTTCAAAGATAATCCCCCCATTTTTTTTAGAGAGACGTCTAAACTCGATATTTCCATGGTGCTCAGACCTGATTGTCGGTCCTACATTGTTTGGTTTGATTTCAGTGTTACCTTGCATTTTTCCGTAATAT
The DNA here is from genome assembly GCA_030638935.1 of Desulfobacteraceae bacterium. Classification (GTDB taxonomy): domain Bacteria; phylum Desulfobacterota; class Desulfobacteria; order Desulfobacterales; family Desulfobacteraceae; genus NBML01. The sequence goes on from DAOWDR010000641.1 coordinate 8,677, forward strand.
TTAGCTTTTGAAAAACTTTGTTGGGCAAGATCTAAGGTCTCTTTTTCCGGTTCTTTCAAATCATGAAATATTGTTTTCAGGTTCACATATGGGAGGGTTTTATCAAATTTAGAAAAAAGTTCAGGCTGACCATGTGTGGGAATTGGGTACGGAAAAATATCATTTTTGACTTTATTATTTTCAAAATCATTTAAAACATCATGCTTTAAGTGCCTTTTACTTAAGCCTATAAAAATAACCCTTTCTCTATTTTGAGGAACACCATAATTTTTAGCATTTAAAACCTGGGCAGGCACAACAATATATCCTTTATCTACATTTCTAAAATCATTTTCAATGATTTCCTTTACATTACCCAAAGAAACCAATCCTTTTACATTTTCAGCTATAAAAACTTTCGGTTTTGTTATATTTATAACTTCCTTCATCCAAACGTATAAAGATCCTCGATTTTCAGTTAACGGTGTTCCACATCCGATTTTTTTTTCCTTGCCGTCATGATTTTTATGCGAATCAAAGCCCAATCTCTTTCCAGACAGACTAAAGTCCTGACAAGGGAAACCACCTGTGACAACATCAATATCCTCTGGAAAGGCAAACTCTCCTGCTTTAAATTTTTTCACAAGATCAACAATACTTTCCCCATGGAAAATACTTTTATCTGTCCCCCTGCTACTAAAAAATGGTATCCATGCAGATTTTGCATATTCAAGAATATCATTGGCAAAAACGGTCTCAAATGATGTTCTAACCAATGTCACTTTATTTCCATCAATATTTTTTATCCAGTGCCCATTTAGGATTTCATTTATTGATTCTTTATAAACATCAAAATTTCCCTCGAATCCAAGATCCATTCCGCCACATCCTGAAAACAAAGACAAAACTCTTTTTTTTATTCTTTTACTCATATATCCTTCGTATTATCCAAGATGATTCTTGTTTATGATCCCTTTGTTGATTGTATAAAATCTATCACTACCCGGTTAAAAGGTTTTTGATTATGCCATGGTGAAAATATTTTGCCAATAGGATGTTTTTACCCTTTATTAAATAAATGCAAAAATTAAAAATAACCATTGACACACTGGATGGGTTAACCCTATTTTTAAAAAACAACCCTCATCTAAAAGGAATTTAAAATGGCCATAAAAAATTGGAAGACTTCCCTTTTTTGTTTGATCCTAGCAGGACTATTTCTTGGACCGGCAATAATTTTTGCAGGCCAGAACCATGGCAGAGAGGAGATATCGCTATACGGCGGCAAATCCGGAAATATTCTTTTTCCCCACCACAGGCATCACAAAATTGTTACGGACTGCCAGATCTGCCATGTTGATTTTGCACAGAAAGAAGGAGCCTTGGGGGCTGCTAAAGATTCAGCTGCTCTCAAGAAGAAACAGGTGATGAACAAAACCTGTCTCAAATGCCACAGGGCTTTGAAAAAAGCAGGGGAAAAATCAGGACCGACCAGTTGCAAAAAGTGCCATATCAAATAATGCCATTGCCATGAAGATACTGGTATCCCCGACCAAAACCATGGCCTTTGACAAGACACCAGTC